>JBKKBW010000321.1:0-6187 GCA_046713635.1 Dehalococcoidia bacterium | reverse complement strand
GGTCCTTATCCACGTGGCCGCCAACCCTGATTCCACGCTGCGCGGCATTTCGCACGCGGTCGGAATTAGCGAACGGGCCATTACCGACATTCTGCGAGCCATGGAAGAGGAGCGGCTCATCGCCACCGACAAGCGAGGGAGGAGCAATCACTACCGCGTCGACTTCAATGTGCTTATGAAGCTCCGCGTTGGAGGACCGTTTACCCTGAGAGAGGTTATCCGGATCCTGTCCGATATCCTTCGCCGCCTTAAGGACCCCGCCGCTTCTCCAGTGCCGAGCTAACCCTTCTTCTCCCAGTCCGCGATCTCGCGGCGCAACTCTTCCTTGAGCCCCTCGGATGCGAACGCGGTCTCGACGGAATCGCGGGCGAGCTTGGCATAGCCGGCGCGGTCCAAATCGAGGAGCCGCCCAGCGATCGCGTACTCACCCGTGAGATCGCAGTCGAAGAAGCCTGGATCATCGGTGTTGACGGAGAACGTCACGCCAGCGTCCCACAGCTCGCGCAGTTGGTGCTGTTCGATCGTCGGGCAGACGCCGAGCAGTAGGTTCGATGTCGGACAGAGCGCAAGCGCGATGTTGTTCGCGACCAGCGACCGTACGACCACCGGGTCTTCGACTGCACGCACGCCGTGCAGGATGCGTTCTGGCGCGAGCGTATCGATCGTGTGCTGTACAGCTTCCGGCCCGACGTCTTCGCCCGAGTGCGGCGCAGACTTATAGCCGCGCCGTTTCGCTTCAGCGAAGAGTTCGGTGAAGATACCAGCCGGGAAGCCGTCTTCGGGCCCGCCCAGTCCGATAGCTACTACGTCGTCGATGCCCGTGGCCTTCTCGAGCATCGCCCAGCCGACCTCGACTGGAAGCGCGCGCGGCACATCGATGATGAACTTGATAACGACATCGCGCTGGCGCTGCGCTTCCTCGACAGCCTCGGCGAGCTGATCGTACGGCCGGCCGATCATCGCCATCTGCAGCTCGGCGTAGCGGACGCCGGAGCGCGCCGCGTCCTCGCAATACTCGCGTACCAGACGCGCGTAGTCGCCCGGCTGCGTCATCGTTCGCCAGGAAAGCAGGTACACCTCGACAAACGTGTCGAGGCTGTTGAACGAACGCGGGATGCTCGCGCCCGTGCGCGCGGCGAATTCGTCGAGCGTTGCGGGGCGGACCGTGCCCTCCAGATGGATGTGGAGCTCACACTTTGGGAGGGAGGCGAGGTCGTGAGGGATTGCTGTCATCAGAAGTACACCGCGTCGATGTACATGCCGCGTTGCGCGGCGCCTTCGGGCTCCGGCACGCCCATGCGCAGGACGTAGCGGTCCATCTGCACCGCGAGACGGCTCACGACACCGTAGTTCTTTGAGCCCTCCGATGTGTAGATGGCCAGCTCGGTCGTGCCGCGCTCGGCCAGCCAGCCGCACCACGCGCGAACCAGGCTCTCGAATTCACCCTCCGCGCCAGGAAGGAAACCGTGGTCGAGCGCGGAGGCGCGAACGTTTTCGGTGCGCGAGCCACCTTCTTCGCGCGTAACCTTCAGCCCGGCGGGCCAGACGCCGGCGACGGCACGTTCCGTGATCCACACGCGGTCCCATGAATACAGATCGGGCGCACGCTCCAATCGCGCCGCGAGCGAATCGACCGTATGGGACACGTACATCTCTTCGCCGGAGTGGCATCTGTTCAGGATCTCGACGATGCGTTCGGCATCGTCCGGCGTCGCGGCGCGGCCTATCGATGGGCCGGCGAGGTCCTCGCAGCGCAGCACGCCGCGCATGGCCTGGAAGCTCCAGCGATCGGGGCCATGCAGCCGCTCGGCGGCGGCGTTATCGACGGCGAAGTAGCCGTAGGGCGCGTTCTGCCTGCCCTCAGACGTCTGGAACCCACGGACGTTAAGGGGGCTGAACAGGCCGCGCCTCTGGTTCTCCGGCGGTATGCGTAGATGATGGAGGAGCATCGCCTGGTACGGCTTTCCGCCGATGAGGACCGGATGAAGCGCTACGCAATGGAGCGCGAGGAGCTCGCCGTGTTCCTCGGCGACGAAGTTGACCGTCTCTTCCATGAGCCGGGCGAACGCGAAGAAGTCGTCGCCGCGGTCGTAGGTGATCGTTGCGTTTCCGATCTTCAGCGGAGAGCGAATTTCGAGCTGACGTAGCACCGGCCCTTCGTCTACTCGCGCTTCGCGGATGATTACGCTCTCGCCCACGTCGCGCACGACATCGAGCCTGAAGATGCGATGAGGCGGCTCCTCCTTGACGTTAAATGTTACGATGACCGGCTTGAATCGTTCGTCGTCGTCAGCGATACGAACGGTGACGGCGTATGGCGAAACCGCATCTACGCGCGTGATCTGTCGTGGGAAGTCGTCTTGCTTGAAACGCTCAAGGCCTCCCTCCGGCGACCACGGTGCGGGGAACCACATGTGCTGCGCGATCTCTTCCACCGTGAGCTCGGCGCCGCGGGTATTGGAGTGGTGGATGAACCACGCGGCTTGCCGTCCGGCCGGTGTGTCGGGTAGCTCTAGTGAGTCGTCAGAGGTGGCGGACATAGTTCGAGGTTCGACCGTGCCCGGCTACGACGCGGTCCGCAGCGCGATGCTGGGCGCTTGGGCGCGTTCGAGGACATGCCGCGCGAAGAACAACTGCATCAGCGACGCGCACTGCCGGCCTGGCCCGGACTCCCGATCGAACGAGTGGGGCATGCCTTCGAAGATGTGCAGCTCAGCTTTCGCTCCAGCGTCGACGAGTTGTTCATACATCCGTAGACTCTGCGACACATCCACGACGGTGTCTGCGTTGCCGTGGATGAGCATCGTGGGAGGGAAGTCTGCGCTGACGTAGGTGTTGGCGCTGGCCTCAGCGAGTGCGGCCGGTTCGAGACTGGGCATGAGCAGCTTGACTGGGCTGACGCGCGCCTGCGTGCTGGCGACGACGTGCCGGCGCTGGAGATCAGCAGGCGGATAGATCGCCACGCACGCTGCGATGCCCGGTGTGGTCCCTGCCAGGTAGAGCGCCAGATGTCCGCCCGCCGAGTTGCCCTCGACCGCGATGCGGTCAGTGTCGATGCCGAGATCGCCCGCGTGGGAGCGCATCCACTCGAACGCAACGCGCACGTCCTCGATCTGCGCGGGCCATTTCGCGTCGGGCGCGAGGCGGTATTCGCAGGCGACGCACGTATAGCCAACGCGACCGAGCAGGACGCCATAGCCGTGCAGTTGTGTCCTGTCGCCGCCGATCCAGCCGCCTCCGTGGACGAGCAGCACGCCCGCTCCGTTCGCGACGGGCTTTGGCGGCAGGAAGACGTCGGCACGCAGCTCGCGGCCGCCGCCCATGCCGACGACAATGCCTTCTTCCCTGGCTACGCGGTCGGGTGAGTCGTTCTTGAACATGTCGGCTCTCTTCTTAACCCTGAAGGATGAATCGCTCAGCTACGCACGTACCGACGGATCACTCCCTTGGCAGGCCCAGGCCGCGGCTTGCCACGATGCTGCGCTGGATCTCGCTGCTCCCCGCGGCGATGGTGCTCGCGACGGCGACGAGGTACATGCGGGACAGCCGGCCCTTCAGCTTCGCGTGTGGCGAGCCGGGCTCGAGGCCGCCGTGCAGGCCGAGCAGTTGCAGGCCGGTGTGCGCGACTCGCTGCACGAGCTCCGAGCCGAACAGCTTGCTGATCGAGGCCTCGTAGTTCGGGATGATGCCCTTCGATTGCATCCACGGGATGCGATACGCGATGTTCGTGCCCGCAGCAAGCTCGACCATGCGGTCGACGAGGCGCAGCTTGACGGCGGGGTTGCGGCGCACGCTCTCCGGCTGGTCCTGCACGTAGCCGACCAGCTGCTCCATCGTGCGCCGGCTGCCGGCGTACGACTGGATGCCCGAGCGTTCGAAGTCGAGCGCGACGGCGACGTGGTACCAGCCGCGATTCAGCTCGCCAACGAGGTAGTCCTTCGGGATGCGCACGTTGTCGAAGAAGACTTCGTTGAAGCCCGCCTGGCCGGCCATGTTCACCAGCGGCCGGACTGTGATGCCGGGCGCGTCCATCGGGACGACGAAGGTGCTGATGCCCTTATGCTTCGGCGCGTCGGGATCGGTGCGCGCGGCCATCCAGCCCCAGTTGGAGCGATCGGCAAGCGATGTCCAGATCTTTTGGCCGTTGATGACGAAGTCGTCGCCGTCCTGCACGGCGCGCGTTTGCAGCGCGGCCAGGTCGGAGCCGGCGCCGGGCTCGGAGTAGAGGGTGCACCAGCGGTCTTCGCCCGACGTGATACGCGGCAGGAACTTCGCCTTCTGCTCTTCCGTGCCGTACAGCATGATCGCTGGGCCGACCCACGCGACGCCCATGCCGCCGCCACCGGGCACGGCGTTGTAGGACATCTCTTCGTTGTAGATGAGCTGCTGCATGTGCGGCGCATTCAGCCCGCCGAACTCCTTTGGCCAGGCCATGGCGATCCACTTACGCTCAGCGAGCTTCTTGGTGATCGCGCGACCGAGCTGCGGCGCCGCAGAGCCCTCCTCGTCCGCGCCGTAGGGGTCGGCGCCCTCCCAGTCGGCGGGCAGCTCGGCTTTGATGAAGCCGAGCACCTCGTTTCGAAACGACTCTTCTTCCGGCGTGAATCTGAAGTCCATTGTGCGCTCCTAGCCGAGGCTTGTGATGGCGCTGAGGGATGAATCCCTCAGCTTCAACCTTCACGTACGCGTTAGCGTTCTATGTTAGCAGGGAGGTGGAGGGCGGGGCTAGGCAGGCTGGTAACCACGTGGCCGCTTCACCAGCGTAAGACCGGCCACGTTGAGGTTGGACTCGTCCCAGTGGAGAATCGTTCCTTCTGCGTCGATGATCCTATGGGTTGTGCAGACGTGCATGTTGCTCGACGTGTAATGCTTGAGGATCTGAGTGTCACCGGCCTGACCTGATGTTCGCGCAGAACTCGAACGAGCCGTGACGATGGATAGCCTCCCATCATGAATCTTGGTCCACAAATCCCACGCGTTGAAGAGGCTGGCGAGGAGACCGGGCTCCAAGAAAACCGTAGTCCGGCGCATGGTAGAATGACGATAGCGGAGTAGCAGGCATGAAGCTATCGAACGAAACCGTCAAGGCACTCCAGGGGTTCTTGTGCAACGCGACAACCCTGGAGGACTTCTATGGATGGGTCATTGCCGCCTCAGATGACGAGGACATGCCGGACGTTGACCGTCAAGCACTCGATGGCCTTCATCTACTCCTCCTCGAGTATGGCGAGGGTCAACGACCTCTCGATGACGCCCGGGCGGAAGCCAAGGCCCTCCTTGCATCCGCTGGCCCTGTTGCTGCTTCTTCCTAACGCCAGGCCGCTAGGTCAACGCGCGATCAGGCAACTGAATAGACTACCTTAGCTGTGGTGAGAATCGAGTGTCGTCGGAACGGATTAGGGCCTTTGTTCAATTGCGGCACGCTCGACTATATCGACAGGTCTTCCGACGGTCTTTCCATCTGCAGTTGCATACGAGCGATATCAAAGACGCTGATTCGCGCGCCCTTCTCGAACGTCACCAGGAGGTCGATGTCGCTGTCAGGCCGGAAGTCGTCGCGCAGCGCAGAGCCGAACGCCTCGATCTGCGTGATCTTCCACCGCTGGCAGAAGTCTTCGATGACGCGGTCTGCTATTTCGATGCTGCCGTTGATCTTCATTACGTGGATACTATAGCGCTGGGGCGATTGACTGACGAGAAATAGACCCTCGCGATTCGCGAGGGCCCTTCTGCATAGGACTAGCTGCGCGCGCTACGCGGCGAGCTTCTCCTGCTTCTGCTTCTTGGCCTTCGCCACCTTCGTCGGCTTCTGCCGGAACGAGGGCTCGTTTTCGATGAACTGGGCGATCTCTGCCTCGAGTTCCCTCCACGAAGGGCGAAGGAAGAGATACGCGACGAGTCCGCCGAACAATATCTGCAACGCGACGTTTGGGATCAGGCCGGTGAAGACGAACGATGTGCCGGTGCGTTCGTGCTTGAGTCGCACTCCGACGCCCGACCAGCTGTTTTTCTTCACGATGAAGTCGCGTCGCATCGCGGTGGAGCGGACGATTTCGTACTTGCCTGTGAACGCGCGCTCGAAGACTTCTCGCGCCTGCTCTTTCGTCAGGTCCGGTTGATTGCCAATGTTTACGATTGCCATGCGTCCTCCCTGCTGGTGTCTGGGCTACCACTAGCAATGATCGGC
>JBKKBW010000320.1:0-4490 GCA_046713635.1 Dehalococcoidia bacterium | reverse complement strand
ACTCGACGATTGGCGGCCCGCCGCGCTGCGAGAGCGGCGAGAGCGAAGGCGACGAGGTCGATGCCTTCTACTACTCCGACTGCGAGGGCCAGTACCTTCGCGCGCAGGGAATTAATCAGCCACTCTTCGCTCTAGCTGCACTAGAGCCCGGGGAGACGTATCGCGTGGGACGGAAGACCGCGAGCGGTTATGAGTATGCGGTGGTACTTATGGATTCAACCCCGGAGCACGAGGGGACAGCCTGGGAGGCGATCATCAATAGCGGCGAAATTATTGGCCTGCTGTACACCTGCTCGCTATCGGCAGAGGAGCTGGTCACCGCGCGAGGCTACGGGGACGCCGTTCCGACACCGGAACCAGTCATCGCGACGCCCGCGCCGTAGCTAGGCCGCGACGGCCTTGTCGCTCTTGCGCGAACTTGGGTCCTCGAACACTGCCAGGAATGCCTCGACGCATTGCGGGTCGAACTGCTGGCCGGACTTGGACTTGATCTCGGCGATTGCGTCGGGATGGGGCCGGCCACTCCGGTATGGACGTTTCGACGTCATCGCGTCGTATGAATCGGCGACAGCGATGATGCGCGAGAAGAGCGGGATCGCGTCGCCGCTTAGACCGTCAGGGTAGCCGCTGCCGTCGTAGCGTTCGTGGTGGCTACGGATGACGTTCGACAGCTCTGCGAGCGCCTTAACCTGACCGGCGATCTCGTAGCCCCGGCTGGTGTGCGTCTTCACGACATCGTATTCTTCCGGCGTGAGCGGGCCGGGCTTCGCCAGGATCGAAGTTGGAATGCTGATCTTGCCGACGTCATGCATTTCTGCTGACAGGGCGAGCATGCGGAGTGCACCGGGAGCTAGCCCAAGCCGCTTCCCGACAACCAGGGCGTAACCCGAGACGCGCCGGACGTGACCGAACGTCTCTGCGTCCTTCGCCTCCACAGCGTCAACCAGCTCCAGGATGGGCGCCTCCAGGCCACGGTTGAGCTGGGCTAACGCATCGCGCATGGATAGCGCGTCAGCGATTGCACGCAGCGTACCGGCCCGCCGGGCTTCGATAGCCCAGCCGGCGAACAGCACCACGAAGGCGCCGCCGTAGAGCGCGTGGTAGAGCCACCACGAAATCTGCCAAACGCCGCCCCACATGATGATCGCTTGCACCTCCATCAGTAAGACGAGGGCAGCGATCATCGCGAGCTGCGAAGGAAGCCGTGCGAATTGATAGGCCTGCCAGTAGCGCCAGGCCGCGAACCCGCCGAATGCGAGGCCAACGAGGCCGGCGGCGAGAACGAGATTCTGGTCCAGGGGTATCCAGTCGAGCCACGCCTCCATCGTCAGGCTGAGCTCAATGTACGCGACGACAAGCAGGATCGCTGCGACGAAAAACACACGGCCATTCCGTTCGAGGAAATGCTCGATCGGGCGCGGGAGCGACGCGACGCTGAGCGCAACGAACGCACAACCGAGGAACGCGCTTAGCCATCCGGATATGGCGACGGAGTGATAGAACTCATGCGCTATGAAACCTCGAGTCATCAGGCCGTGCACGGAGAACACGCCGGCAATTCCGAGAAATGCCAGACCTAAGAAGATCAGTCGAGTGTTCTGGAGCGTGGCAGCGGACGCCATGACGACAATACACGCGGCAGCAGCCGCCAACGACACGATGCTTACCGCATAGAAGTGGAAGCCTCGGTCCATCCAAACGGGATCAAGCTGTGGATACGCACGAAAGAGCGCGAGCGCGACCATAGGCGACAGGAGAGCCACCACGCTCAACCCTACGAGAAGTCTGTTTTGCGCCATCGCTAGCTGCCTCGGCTTTGAGCTAGAGAAGTATCGGCTGGCTGGCTGGAAGCCATAAGACAGGTGTGATTACCCTTTGGCGGCCTCGATGCAGGAGCAACCAGAGGGGCCAACTACCGCCGAATGGACCGTCCCGGGGGGAATTTCCAGCCTGTCGCCAGGGTGGAGCAGGAACGATCGCGCCGGAGCATCGGCATAGAACGTGATCGAGCCTTGGAGGCAGAAGAGGACTTTATGGTAAGTGTGCGCATGCCCCTGATAGCGGTCGCCCGCGCCGTTAGACCAGCGCTGGGGCGAGAGTCCTTCGGCGCGTAGGATACCCTCCAACTCGGCAGCAGTGGGATGCTCCAAGCACGGCCAGAGGACAAGACTCGGTACTGCCAAGTCAGGCCTCTCGATAGTCGACTCCGCACTTGGCGGCGAGCGAGGTCAGCGCCGTGATGCGGCGGCCGATTGTCTGCCAGTCGACGAAGCCGTTGGTGCAGTAGCCGAGCGAGATGCCGGACTCCGGATCGCCGGCGCCGATCTGTCCTCCAGCGCCGCCATGGCCGAACGCGCGAGGGGACATGACGCGGCCAAAGCCACGCTTGTTCGCTTCGCCATCAGCTCCGGCGACGCTAACGCTCAGCGCTCGATTGACCGGATTCTTGAACACGCGGTCGACGTGGCGCTCGTCCGTCCGCACAGTCGTGCCAAACTCGATTGTCTCCGGCTTGATAACGCGCGTGCCGTCGACTGTCTGGCCGCCGTTGAGCAGTGGTTGATAGAAAAGCGCAAGCTCCGCCGCGCCCGCGATGGCGCCTGCGCCCGGCACGCCAATGCGAAACACGTAGGGCTCGTTGTGGCGCAGAATCGCCGCTGGCGTGACTTCGCCGAAGCCGCCAGGCGGTTCGATGATCTCACCGACGTAATTGATCACGGCGAAGCGATCGTCGTAGTCGGACGGCATTCCAACGAACAGCTCGTCGAGGCCCATCGGGCCGGTGACACGCTCGCGGATGAAGTCGCGGAAGTCCTTGCCCGTGCGCCGCTGGATGATCTCAGAGAGCACCCAGTACGCCGATGATGCGTGATACTCGAATCGAGAGCTGGGCTCCCAGGTCAGGCGCCAGTTCGCGAAGGCTTCCAGCATTGACGGCCGAAAGTCGGCGCTCATCGCCTTGTATGGCGCATAAGGGAAGCCAGACGTGTGGGTGAGCACCTGCTCGACCGTGACAACGTCCTTCCCGTTGGATGCGAACTCGGGAATGATGTCAGCGACGCGCTCGTCGAGACGGAGCAGCCCGTCCTCGAAGAGCAGCCAGACCGCGACTCCGACGACAGCCTTGGTCGAGGAGAAGACGCAGTAAAGCGTTTCGTCCGTCGCCGGGCGTTCGCTGCCAGCCTGCACTGCCGACCCGAACGTGCGCACGCCAGCAACTTTGCCCTGCCGTGCGACGGCGACCTGCGCGCTGGGCAGCGTGCCGTCATCAACATCGCGTTTGGCGCGAGCGAAGACATCTTCGAGACGTTCGCTGTCGATGCCAACGTCCTCAGGCTTGGCTGCGATGTGTTGTGGTTTGAGCATCTTTCCGGTCCTCCGTGCGGCTCACGTAACGATTCAATTCAGTTCGAATTGTTCTCGTCGTTTTTATTTTTTCTCAATCTGGCCCCGTTCAAGAAACGGTGGATTTTGGGCGAAAAAGTGAACGTTCCGGCAGCATTGCTCCTTTGCTCCCCTGCGGCGCGCAGTTTGGCAAGATCGACCTTTCTCATGTTATGTCTACTCTGTGATGCGTTGCGGCCACTCATCATGCGAATAATCGCACAGAAGCGAAATACCTCCAAGCATCTTATGACACTGTGGGAGGGAGGAAGGCGCTCACGCAGCAGGGCGGGTTTGAAGCCCGCCCCTACTATACTGCGCTCGATGCAGATCGAGATCGTTGACGCGAGGGAGTTCGGGAGGCGAGCGGCGGATATAGTCTGCGAGGCGCTCCGCCGCAAGCCGGACATCGCGCTTGGGCTCCCGACGGGCCGAACTCCGCTCAGCATGTACGAGGAGCTGACGCGCCGGGCGGGAGCGAGCGAGGTCAACTTCAGCAGAGTAACGGCGTTTGCGATCGATGAGCTGTACGGCGTTGCGAGCGAGCATCCTGCGACCAACGCGACCTATCTCATACGCGAGCTGCCGGATGTGGCTGTAGCCGTCATGGACGGTGCAGCAGCCGACGGCGACGCGGAGTGCGCGCGTTTCGCCGGGCTGATCGCAGACCTGGGCGGGCTTGACCTCGCAATCGTTGGTATCGGCGTGAACGGGCACCTGGCGTTCAACGAGCCTAATTCGGCGTTCGACTCGCAGGCGCGACGCGTCCTCCTCGAGGCGACCACACGCGAGCCGTACATCGAAGCGTTCGAGTCGTTCTACGCAACGCCGGAGTTCGGGCTGACGCTGGGAATGTCGGAGCTGCTCGCGGCACGCGAGGTGCTGTTGCTGGCAAGCGGCAGCGACAAGGCGGCGATCGTTGCGCGTGCGCTCGAAGGGCCGATCAGCGTCGACGTACCGGGGTCGGCGTTGCAAGGGCATGGGAACGTGACGGTGCTGCTGGATCGGGAAGCGGCCGTGGAGCTGCGACGTACTTAAGGACGCCGGGCTACCCTCACCCCGACGCGCATGCGCGTCGACCCTCTCCCCAAGGGAGAGGGTAATGG
>JBKKBW010000319.1:0-3075 GCA_046713635.1 Dehalococcoidia bacterium | reverse complement strand
CCCATGGGCAGGTTGGCGAACTCCGCGCCCGAGGCATTGATCACGTCGACCTGTTTGGCGAGCCACGTCTCGCTTAAGTGGAAGTTCACGAAGCCGGGCGGCGCGACTTCTACGCGGTCGATAGCTTCGCTGGCCCCAAGCTTCGCAGCTAGCCTACTCTTTGGAGCGATTGCGGACATGTCCGCAATCTTGGCCGCGATGACTTTTGCAAGATCCAGGGGGTTGGCCTTGGCGGCGCGGGCGAGCTGGAGGGGCAGATTGGTGGCGTAGTCGCCGTGTTCGGCGCGCTGGGGCCGCTCGATGACGATCTCGGGCAGGGCGACATCCGGCAGGGAACGGTCGGCCTGAGCCGACTTGGCTGCGCGCGCCACTAAGGAGGCGATGTCGTGACGGATCATGTCGACTTGCCTCCGGCAAGTCGATTGGCCCAATGTCCTTCGTCCATTGGGAGGCTCGGCCATTGATGCACCTCGGCTCGACCCGGCCACCAATTCACGACGGCACCTCGAATGGGAAGGCGCGCTTCGTCGCGAGCTCGACCAGCTCGTCTGCCGCGCGCTGTGCCTGTTTAATCACCTCTTGAGAATAGCCCATGCGCTCACTATTCTCTATGAACTCATCCTCGTCCAGCAGCTCGATGCGGCCATCGGCGTGGACACGGACGTCGAGGTCGAGATCGACATAACTGATATTCTCACCGTCGTACGTCGTTGGCGTGGTGACGTTGCAGTAGTAGTATTCCAAGCCGGCGTCGTTAGCCGAGCCGGGGGCCAGCCCGCCGCCTCCAGCGCCGACATCACCGCGAGCGGGCCTGTCGCAGCGCATGATGTTGTACCAGCGGTCCTGCCAGAAGTGGTTGCGGACGTCGAAGGGCGTCGGCCAATCGCCGGCCTTGTTGTGGAGCACCTGGCCGGCGAAGTTCGTCGCGATAAGCAGCGGGCCGTCCTCTAGCACGTAGAACGAGTCGAACTCCCAGTGCGGGGAGCCGTCATACTTCGTCGACACGACGTGGATCGCCCGCCCGAGTTGACTAGTCATAGCACGAAGCCACAGATAGCACAGATAGCACATCCCTTGGGAGGGTAGCCGCGCAGCGGCGGGGTGAGTCGCCGTAGGGGCGATGCTTGCCTCGCCGTGTCGAGCGCAGCTCGACGTGTAGGGGCGCATGGCGATGCGCCCTGTCTTTCCACCCAACATCCGCGCAGTGACATCCGACGCTTGGAGATATTTCCGCCCTGTCGTAGGATCGCGACATGACAACCTCCCACCCACCCTCCATGATCATCCGCATACACAGAAAAAAAGCCGTTTTTCCAGACTTGTCCTCGAGCGAAGCGAAGGAACAAACTTCTATTCGCCAGTCCCTCAGGTCGCCAGTCCCTCAGGAGCGAAGCTGCGCCCGCAAAGTGCGGCTTCATCCCGCAGCGGGCGAAGGGAAGGTGTGCGCCCTTCCGTCGAAACAGCACTGCTGGGTCCAACGAGGCGCCAAAGAGTACCAAAAAACACGTCCGAAACTGATTCTAGCGAGATAGAAAAAAAGAAAAAATCGAAATTCAACGTTGATTTGTTTTCAGTCTCGGCGACGCGGGTGGAGTGTGCTCGAGGTGACGGCGGCTCTAATGGACCTCGCCCGTGCCGGCCTCGAACATCCGGGCCACCTCCGCGGACAGCGCGGCGTGCTCCGGCCGCGACAGATCGGGGTCCTGCTTGAGCAGGCGTTCCGCTTCGCTGCGCGCCAACTCGATCAACCGCGTGTCGAACAAGCTGGCAATGCGGAAGTCGGGCAGGCCGGACTGGCGTCGGCCAAAGAACTCGCCCGGGCCGCGCATGCGCAGGTCGGCCTCGGCCAGACGGAAGCCGTCGGTGGTCTCCTCCATCAGCCGCAAGCGCTCCTGCGCGTCCTCCGACGGACTCTCCGACAGGAGGAGGCAGTACGATTGGTCCGCGCCGCGACCGACACGGCCGCGGAACTGATGGAGCTGCGCCAGCCCGAAACGATCAGCGCCTTCGATCAGCATGACCGACGCGTTCGGCACGTCGATGCCGACTTCAATGACGGACGTCGACACGAGCACCTGCGCCTCGCCGGAGCGGAAGCGCTGCATCGCCGCGTCCTTCTCCTTGCCGGACATGCGCCCGTGCACCAGCTCCAGCGTGAAGTCCGGATAGACCTGCTCACGAAGGCGCTCGTACTCCTGCACGGCAGCCTTCGATTGCAGCGACTCCGACTCTTCGACGAGCGGGCAGATCACGAACGCTTGCCGCCCGGCTTCGACCTGCTCGCGCAGGAAGTCGTACGCGTCCTCGCGGCGCTCGGGCGGCCACCAACGCGTGACGACGGGCTTGCGTCCGGGCGGCAGCTCGTCGATCACCGACGCGTCGAGGTCGCCGTACAACGTTAGGTAGAGCGAACGCGGGATCGGCGTCGCCGTCATCACGAGCATGTGGGCTGCGTTCGAAGACTTGTCGCGCAGCGCCGCTCGCTGCATCACGCCGAAACGATGCTGTTCGTCGACGATGACGAAGCCGAGCCGCGCAAACGTCACGCCGCTCTGGATCAGCGCGTGCGTCCCGATCATGATATCGACCTCGCCGGCTTCGATGCGCTCGTACAGCTCCGACTTCGCCTTCGCGTTCAGGCTGCCCGTAAGCAGCGCGATGCGCAGGGGTCTGTCGAGATATGGTGGCGTGGCCTCCGCGACCGCGCCGTCGTCTGCGTTCGCTCCAAACAGTGTGCAGAGCGTACGGAAGTGTTGCTCAGCCAAGATTTCGGTTGGCGCCATGAACGCCGCCTGCTGGCCATTGGCCGACGCCGCGACGAGCCCCGCTGCAGCAACGACTGTCTTGCCGCTACCGACATCACCCTGGAGCAGTCTGCTCATAGGGATGTCTCGCGCGAGATCGGTGAGCAACTGCGCGAGCGCGTTCTGCTGTGCGCCGGTCAGCGCGAACGGCAGCGACGCGAGGAACGCGTCGAGGGTGTCCTTCGGAAGGGCGAGCGGGCCGGCGCTGCCGGGCTGCTGCCACTGCTGACGCCGAATCAGCATCGAAAGCTGGAGCGGCAGCAGTTCATCG
>JBKKBW010000318.1:0-3624 GCA_046713635.1 Dehalococcoidia bacterium | reverse complement strand
GCCTATCGAGAAGCCCATGTACGCCGCGCTCTCCGCGCCGACGCCGGGCAGCTCGCCGCAGGCGCCGAGCGCGCGCTGCCAGTCGACGGCCATCGAGTCGTATGTCGCGCGGTTGAGCAGCGAGGTGCGCGCCTCAAGCCCGACGTCACCGTTGGTGGCCGAACGCCGCTCGCCGTGTTCTTGCAGGAGCCGACCACGTTGGCAAGCCGATGGCGCTCTGACGAACGGACCTAGTCCCAAACGTCGAGCGTTGTCCGCATCGCCTTCTCGAAGTCTTCGTCCGACATCTGCTTGTGCAGTCCGCCGATCAGTTCGGCGTCCTGACCGACGAGCTGGCGCCGCTTCGGCTGGTCCGCCTTGGCAGCATCCGCGATAACGTTCGCTACGACACGCGCATCGCCCGCCTGGCCGCCGCCCGGCAGTTTGCTCCCTGCTTCAGCGAAGCGCCGTTCGAATTCAACGTACGGTGAGCCTTCATTGAACCGCTTCGGGAGCAGCGCTTTGCTCCCGATCTCCGTTTCGAAGCCTCCTGGCTCGACAACCACAACGCGGACACCAAACGGGTGTAACTCGTAGTACAGCGCGTCGCTCAGGGCCTCAACCGCATGCTTGCTGGCCGCGTAGATGCCTCCGTACGGACCGGTGACGCGGCCTGCGAGAGAGGTCACGTTGACGACGGTGCCGCTCCGCTGCGAGCGCATGGTCGGGAGCACTGCCCGCGTCGTTCGGATGACACCGTACACGTTTGTGTCGAAGATCTTTTGAACCTCGTCGTCGTCGAAATCCTCGATCGGTCCGTGCGTGCCAACGCCGGCGTTGTTGACGAGGACGTCAATCCGTCTGGCACGGCGCAGAACTTCGGAAACCGCCGCCTCGGCCGAGACGCGGTCTGTGACATCAAGCGCCAGAACATTAACTGTCACTCCGGCCGCCTTCGCTTCCTCGAGCAATGGTCCGGACTTCGCCGTATCGCGCATCGAGGCAAAGACCGTGTCGCCGCGACCAGCGAACTCAAGGGCGGTGAGTTTGCCGATTCCAGAACTACAACCGGTGATCAGCACCACAGACATGGGCATTTCTCCTCGTTAGCGCGGCCGGGGGTGGCCTTCCTCTATCTTGTGACGTAGGCTACCAGCCTACAAATGCGGCGTTCGCCCGTCAAGACGCGTACTTACCGGCAATGTCGCGACCGACAGGCTTTGCGCCGCGCCTCTATGGATTTCGGCGAGTGTCGCGGGTCCTACTTGCGCGCAAGAAAGATGGCACGGTCGTCGTTGTCTCGATATGTTTTCACCAACGACACCTTACGGAAGCCAACGTCTCGCAGCATCAGCTCGACGCAGCTTAGCGTCGGCCCCCAGAAATTGGTCGGGTCGTCGTTCAAGGAGCTGCCCGGGTAGAAACGCAAGAACGGCTGGCGTTCCGATTTGATGTAGTGTGTTTCTACTACCGCACACTCTCTGGTGAGCCGTGCTAGGTGCTCAAGGGCCAGAAGGGGGTGCCGCTCGTGATAGAGCACGCCAAGGAAGAGCACGATATCGAATGATCCTTGGAGGGAAGCAAAGTCAGACCTCTTGAGCTTCAAGTGCGAACCCAGGAGGCGAGCGGCCACTCGAAAGCCCTCACCACCCTTGAGTTCTACCCCATACTTGCTTCTGACAAAGTCCCTGTGCTGGAAGTCATCAATCGGCGTCACCGCGGCGCCGCGGCGTTCACACCAGAACGAGAAGAATCCATCCCAACAACCAACGTCCAGCACGGTTTTCCCGCGCAGCGAACCCGGGATGGCGCTCGCCCGAACCTTCTGGCCTCGCATGCTGCTTTGCCCTGGTGTTATTACTCCATCGCCCAAGTCGATGGTATGCCACCAAAAGGGCACGGCGGCGACCGCCCGCAACTTTCTCTCACGAAGATCAGAATTTAACGCTGACAGGAGATACCTCCTCAGCTACTTTCCTTGCCACCTACGTTGTGGTGTGCGGTGACCAAGTCTAGCGGAAATGCCGGGGGTGTGCGCCCCTTGTCCTCGCGGCACAGGAACGCCAGCGCCTCTACGCGCGGGCGACGCGGAACGCACCCGCCGAGATGCTCATCCTCCAGTACGACGCTGCACAGGTGTCGGAGCGGGGTGCGTTAGTTAGCTAGGGGCTAGTTCCGGCCCGCCGGTGCGCGCCCACCAGATGCGGCCAGTCGAGGGCAGGCTCCGGCGGCGGGCGCATGCCATGCGCACCTACAACGAGATTATGGGTAACGCGCGAGAACTTCGTGGCACCGAAAGATCCTTCGGCCTCCACCCCGCCGTTCCTCTACCCCACACGGCTCAGGATGACGGCCGTCCCAAGGGACGGCTTGGCAGAACCCTGCGGTTCTGCTGGCGCGGGCGGTGGAACTGGTCGAGGTCCAGCTTGTGAGCAGCGGATTCCGGTATCGTAAGATGAATGCGCTGGTCTCCGGCGACACCCCTGTCGCCGGAGAAGCGGGAACCGCGCGACAAGCACGAAAGGAGTCTCCTATGGCACCGAAGGTCGTTCACTTTGAGATCATTGGCAAGGACGGGAAGAAGCTGCAGGACTTCTACTCAGCACTCTTCGGCTGGAAGGTCGACGCGAACAATCCGATGAACTATGGCATGGTCGACGGCAGCGAGACCGGCATCGGCGGCGGCATCGCGAGCGCCATGGACGGCGGCGCAGGGCAAGTCACGATCTACGTCGAGGTCGACGATCTGGACGCAGCGCTGAAGAAAGCCGAGAGCCTGGGCGGCAAGACCGTCATGCCGCCGATGGACATCCCGGACGGGCCGAAGATCGCCCAGTTCACCGACCCCGAAGGCCACATGATCGGTCTCACCAAAGCAGGCACGATGTAGCCGCGCGAAGCGGAACGAACGAACAAAGGCCGGACATGTGTCCGGCCTCTTGTCTTATCTGTTCTCCGGAGTTTTACACCCGGTGGCAAGCAACCCAATGGTCTTTGGACACTTCGCGCCACTCCGGGATCTCCGCGCGGCATTCGTCGATCGCGATCGGGCAGCGGGTGTGAAAGACGCAGCCTGATGGTGGGTGCATCGGGCTCGGCACGTCGCCGGCCAAGATGATGCGCTCGCGCGTCGCTTCGACGACGGGATCGGGAACCGGAACGGCCGAAAGCAGCGCCTTCGTGTACGGGTGCAGCGGGTTGTGATAGAGCTCATCGCGGCCGGTCAACTCCATGATCTTGCCCAGGTACATCACGGCGACGCGGTCGCTGATGTGGCGGACGACTGACAGATCGTGCGCGATAAACAAGTACGTCAGGCCGAACTCGTCCTGGAGGTCCTCGAGCAGGTTAATGATTTGCGCCTGGATCGACACGTCCAGCGCGGACACTGGCTCGTCGCAGACGACGAACTGCGGCTCGACGGCGAGCGCTCGCGCAACGCCGATTCGCTGTCGCTGGGCGCCGGAGAACTCGTGCGGGAAGCGATTCGCGTAATTGGGATTGAGGCCAACGATCCGCATCAGCTCCGCGACGCGCTCGCGCCGACCATCGCCGTGCGCCAAGCCGTGTATCGCAAGCGGCTCACCGATGATGGCGCCAACGGACATGCGTGGGTTCAACGACGCGTACGGGTCCTGGAAGATC
>JBKKBW010000317.1:0-2678 GCA_046713635.1 Dehalococcoidia bacterium | reverse complement strand
GTATACGAGAAAAGGCGGTCTAGAGCCTTGACATAGTCTTGGGGCTTCGGCATAATTCCCACTATCTAGATAGGATATAATGATGAAGTTGACAACCAAGGGCGACTACGCGACCAGAATCCTAATGGAGCTCTCGACCGCCGAGGGCCCGGAGCCGGTGTCCGTCCACGACCTGGCAGCTCGGACCGGGATTTCCATGAAGTATCTGGAGCAGATCATGACTCGCCTACGGGCCGCGCGCGTGGTGCGCAGCCGGCGCGGGTCGCACGGCGGGTACGAGCTCGCGCGTGAACCACGAAACCTCACGGTCGGCGAGGTCGTACGTCTGATGGACGGGCCGCTTGCGCCGAGCCCGTGCGCCAGCCAGTCGGCCCACGTGCCCTGCCCAACATATCGTTGCCCTAGAGAAGCGAGCTGCGTGCTGCGCGGCCTCTGGCTCGATGTGCGTGACGCGATCGCCGGTGTGCTCGACGCGACGACCTTCGCCGACCTGACCACGCGCCACCGCGAGTCACAGACCGCCGCGAGGTACGCGATCTAATGGACAGCGCAACTGCCCCGACAAACGCTGAACGGCAGATCCTCGGCGAAGTGCTGCGCGCGATCCGCAGAGTGCGCTTCGGCTACGTACAAGTCATCGTCCAGGACGGACAAGCGATCCAGATCGACACGATGGAGAAGAGACGCCTTGACCGCGTGCCAAGATAGGCCCCGCCTATCTTCCCTCCCTAGGGCCGACCAGAAAACTGGAGGCCCCTCGTCTGTTATAGCGAGGGATCCACTCGCCTCCAGTCGATGCGCGTGTCGGTGCCCCCGCGCGGCGGGGGCTGCTCACTGACACAGACGTCTCATATTCGAAAGGAACATTTCGTGAAGCGCATCTCTCTCATTGTGTTCGGCCTGCTCGCCCTCCTCTTCGTGGTGGCGTGCAGCGACTCTAACGACGACGAACCTACCGACACAACGCCAGTCGCAACGAGCTCAAGCACAGCAAGTGGCTCGACACCCGCAGAAGAGGTGACGCTGCGGCTCGGCTACTTCCCGAACGTCACGCACGCGCAGCCGCAGGTAGGCCTCGCGCGCGGTACGTTCACAGAAGCACTCGGCTCGAACGTCACAATCGAGACGACCACGTTCAACGCCGGACCCGCCGTGATCGAGGCGCTCTTCGCCGGCGAGATTGACATCTCGTACATCGGCCCGAACCCGGCGATTAACGGCTACGTCCAGTCGGACGGCGAAGCCCTACGCATCATCGCAGGCGCGACGAGCGGCGGCGCGCGCCTGATCGTCCGGCCTGACGCCAATATCACGACGGCCGCCGACTTCGATGGCAAGGAGATCGCCACACCGCAACTCGGCAATACACAGGATGTCGCGCTGCGGGCGTGGCTCGCCGAAAACGGCCTGAACGCACGAGAGCAGGGTGGCAACGTTCAAGTCCTGCCGACTGCGAACGCTGACCAGTTGACGCTCTTCCAAAACGGCGACATCGATGCGGCCTGGGCCCCAGAGCCGTGGGCAACACGGCTCGAGCTGGAAGCCGGCGGTGTCGAGTTCCTCAACGAAGGCGAGCTCTGGCCCAACAGCCAGTACGTCACCACGCACATCATCGTGCGCACCGAATTCCTAGAAGACCACCCGGACGTCGTCGAAGACTTCCTCCGCGCGCACGTCGAAACGACCAAGTGGATTAACGCGAACCCTAAGGAAGCCAAGGCGCTCGTAAACCAGAGCATCGAGGAGATCACCAGCAAGCCATTGACGCAAAAGACGATCGATGGCGCCTGGGCGAATATCGAGATCACCTACGACCCTGTCGCGTCCAGCCTCGCCAAGTCGGCAGCTGACGCGTTCGAACTCGGCTACCTGGACGAGGACCCCGACCTCTCCGGCATCTACGCGCTGGATCTGCTCAACAAGGTGCTTCGCGAGAAGAACCTTCCGGAGGTCTCAGGACTGTAGCGATGCAACTCGTGGCGGGTCGCAAGACCAGGACTGAACACCCCGAGTTCGAGGGGAGGGGAGCTGCTCTACAAGGGCCGCTCCTCTCCCTCCGTAACGTATCGAAGCGTTTCGTCACGAGCAGGCATAACACCACCGCGCTCGATGATGTCTCGCTCGATATCAACAGAGGCGAGTTCGTCTGCGTCGTCGGCCCGTCAGGTTGTGGAAAATCTACACTGCTCAACCTGGTCGCAGGCCTCGACCGTCCGACCGACGGCGAGATGCTCTTCGATGGCAGGCCGTTGAAGGGCGCGGGCGCGGACCGCGTCGTTGTCTTCCAGGAAGCGGCTCTTTACCCATGGCTCAACGTCCGGGCGAACGTAGAGTTCGGCCTCAAGATGAAGGGGGTCTCACGTAAGAAACGTCGCGAGCAAGTCGATCGCTATCTCGACCTGGTCAACTTGAGCCGTTTCCAGAAGGCTTTTGTCCATGAGCTGTCGGGTGGCATGAAACAACGCGTCCAGCTAGCCCGTGCTTTGGCCGTGGAGCCACGAATGCTGCTCATGGACGAGCCGTTCGCAGCGCTCGATGCGCAGATGCGCCAGATCCTGCAAGAAGAGCTGTTGGCGCTGTGGCAAGCCGACCGGCGCACCGTCTTGTTCGTCACCCACTCGCTCGAAGAAGCAATTCTCCTCGGTGATCGGGTGTTGGTGATGTCGGCCCGGCCCGGT
>JBKKBW010000316.1:0-2849 GCA_046713635.1 Dehalococcoidia bacterium | reverse complement strand
GTTCACGAAACTCAGGAGCTCATCGTTATCTCCCAGGACGGAATCGTGCTGCGCACTCGTATGGAAGGCATCTCGATCCAGGGCCGGTCGACGCAAGGCGTCTCGATCATCAACCTCGGTCCCGGCGACAAGGTTGCCTCAATCGAGGTTATCGAGATGGCGCAGCCGCAGGGCGGAGCAACTGCAGAAGGTCCGGATGCTGGTCCACCTCCAGAGCAACTGGAACTCCTCGACGGCAGCGCGAAGAGTAACGGCGCATCGTCGGGGCCGAACAAGTCCAATGGTGCTTCTGATGGCAAGCCGGCGGCCTCGAAGGCTAGTGCACCATCGGAGCAGGCGGCGAAGACAGTTGTGTCGAAGGCGGATGCGGCAATCCGCAAGGCTGGTTCGATCAACAAGGCTGCTCGCGCCGCTTCCGCTCCGAAGAAGCCGGCTCCTAAGCGCAGCGCCGGCCGCGGCAAGCCCACCAAGCGGCGCTGAAGTCCAGCATGTCGCGCCAGGCGAAGATACGCCTCGCCACGGAGCACGATCTCCCTCGCCTTATCGAGTTGTATAGCCAGCTCGAACTCGATGCGTCACGAGAGACGGTCGGGCCCCCAATCTTGCCAAGCTACCTAAAGGCGCTCGATGAGATCGTGGGCGATCCGCGCCAGCAGCTCTTCGTCGTCGAAGCTGAAGATCGTGTCGTTGGAACTGCGTGTCTCGTCATTACACCCAATCTGACACACAGAGGACGGCCCTACGCCATCGTCGAAAACGTCGTCGTGGCAGCTGATCTGCGCGGCCTCGGCTACGGCGAGCTGGTCATGCGCCACATCATCGAGCAGGCGCGGTCGGCCGGCTGCTACAAGATTGCCCTGACTAGTAACCAGCAGCGCGTCGATGCCCACCGCTTCTACGAGAAGCTTGGCTTCGTCACCAAACAACGCTCATTCCGCGTCGACTTTGACTAGTTGCGGCTAGAATAGCCACGCGATGGTGCTGTCCGCTGAGACGACCGCTCTCCTCGATGACGTACTTACGCGCTTTGGCGTAGCGAACGCATCGATACACGACATCCGAACCGGCCGCGTCAACAAGCACTGGCGCGTCGAGGCCGGGGAGGCAACCTTCGCCCTATGCCGTTACAGCGCAGTACGCGCGCAGGCGGCCATTCGCTATGAGCACGACGTCCTCAGCCACCTGCAAAAGATGGGCTGGCCCGTTGCGCCTCCCTTTCCGGTTGCGAATGGTGATGGTTCCGTCGCTCATCTTGACGGACGCTACTACGCGCTCTTTCCGTTTCTGCCCGGGCGGCCCGCGCCGCAGAGTCTGCGCTACGCTCTTTTGAAGGGCGGCCTGCTCGCCCGGCTGCACAAAGACCTCGCAACATGGGATGCGCCCAGCCAGCGCGACGGGTTCGGTCGCGCCTGGGAACTAGATCTCTACACCGCCGCGAACTGCGGGTTTTCCACGCTCAACGAGCTTCTTTTCGCTTTCGGTCACGAGCATGCGGAGATCGCTCGCGTCCTCCGCGCGCAGAAGTATGCCATGCTCCGCGAATTATCTGTGCTTGGCTTCGGCGAGCTGCCTGCGGTGCCCTGCCACTTCGATTTCCACCACGACAACCTACTGTTTCAGCGAGGTGAACTCAGTGGGCTGCTCGATTTAGACTTGGCCCACCTCGACGCCCGCGTTGCTGATGTTGCATCGAGCATCTTTCTTGACTGCTTCGCCCCGCCGGCGTACAGCGAAATTAGCCCAACCCTCGCCGCACAGTTCGTTGCCGGCTACGTCGAGCACACGCCTCTAAGCGACGCCGAACTGCAGCTCATTGTGCCTCTCATTCGCGCGGCCATCATGGGTCTCGTCGTGTGGCGCCTCGCCGGCTGGGCCCGCGGCGATGATGTCCAGGCCGCGCTCCATAGCCTCCACAGATCCGCGACGGAGCGGCTGCCCTCATTCGTCCGGCACCGAGACAAGCTTGAGGCGGCCGTACTGCAAGCAGCCGCTAAGCCTGAGTTTCTCTAAGCTTGCATCGCAAGTTGCCCGCACCGGTCCCTACATTGCGGGTGCTATCATAGCCCGCAATGATCATCGAGCTGCCGCGTGATCAACGCGCCTTGCTGCGCCCGCTCTTCGATGGCTTCCCCGGCTTGCACGGCTGCCTCCACGCCGCGTTCGAGGGGGTGGGCCGCGCCTTGGTAGACGATGACATACGGCCAAGCATCGCCCGTATCGATCTCGACTTCACCTTCCTGGCGGGAGACGCCGGATCGTCGGCTTCCGAGGACCTGGTACGAAGCATCGACACCTTTCCAGCCTACTTCGCGGTCTCCAACGATCGCTGGCCGCCGCTGCTCCGCCGTGTCTATGGCGACAGGCTATCGGAGCGCACGCGCGTCGCGTTCGCTCAGCCTGACGCATGGGACCGCGATCGGCTGCGTGCCTTCATCGAAGCGCTTCCGAACGGCTTCGTGCTCAAGCGCATCGAGCCCGAGGACGTGGCTCGCTTCACTGAGCTGGCGGACTCGCTGACGTACAACTTCGATTCGCTGGAGGACTACATCGAGCGAGGCGTGGGCTACGGGATCGAGCACGATGGGCGCTTCGTGTCCGGCTGCTCGTCGTTCGCGATCAGCAGCCACAGCCTCGAGTTCGAGATCCAGACGCACCCGGAGTTCCGGCAGCGCGACCTAGCATCTGCGACAGCGGCGCGGATGATCGAGCACTGCGTCGATAGCGGACTCGAGCCGTGCTGGGACGCGCACAACGAGATCTCCGCCGCGCTCGCCACGAAACTCGGCTTCGTCGATCCGAAGCCGTACACGTCCTACGAGGTGCGCGCCTGAATCCCGCGAGGTCAGGCT
>JBKKBW010000315.1:0-7171 GCA_046713635.1 Dehalococcoidia bacterium | reverse complement strand
GTAAAGGCCCGGAGAAAGGTAGCCCTCCAGACTTCCTCCTGGCCAGCGCATCCTTTGTCGAAGGTCTTCCTTGACCTTCTGCAGGTCGGTGCTGGACGCCTCCTCTTCGCCCTTCACCAGGCGGAGAAAACGGGCGCTGTCGCCAATCGAGTTCTCCTCAAGCTCGCGGGCTATCTCTTCCAAACGCATTCCCGCCGAGACCGAAATCTGAACGATGGCCGGCGAACCGGCCCCACCAACGCCCACGTCCGAAAAGACACGAGTTCGACCGTCGGAGCACGAGGTGAACGGGCCCCAGGCAACGCCCGCGATGAGCGTCGCTGTCAGCAACGAGAGCAGCACCAGGCCGCCTCCCTGAAGGCCACTGTCGTTCATTGCTCGTTCTCCTCACGAACGTACTTCTGGACGGCCTCGGAGGCGAAGATTTGGTGGGCAACCTGGACGCTGACCGTCGGCCCCGCTACGCCTCGCTCGATGAGCACGGCCAGAGCAATGCGTGGCGATTCTGCGGGGTAGTACCCGATGAACCACGCGTGCGGCGCGTCGAGTTCGTCGCTCCACTCCGCACTGCCGGTCTTTCCAGCCACGCCAGGATTCGCATTGGGGGGATTGACCTTTGCCGAGCTTGCCCATCCGTACGTCGCAGAGGCCTGCATCATTCGTTGCAATTGGTCCAGCGTCTCAGGCTTGAGCCGCGTGTCGATCAGAACGCTCGGGGCTTGCCTCTTCAACCAGGAGCCATCTGCCGACTTCCACCCGGCCACGATGCGCGGCTGCATGAGCTTCCCGTCATTCGCGATGGCCGCCACGACAGATGCCATCTGCAACGGCGTGACTTTGGCTTGTCCCTGGCCAAAGGCCGTGCGCGCAAGATTGGACGCCGTTTTCGAGAGATACCTAGCGCTTGGCTTCAGCTCTGGCCCATCGTCGAGCGTGCTCGTGGATGTCCCGAGGCCATCGACCACTATCGGGCTCTCGAACCCAAAGCGCCGAGCGATATCGATGAGCTTGGGACCGCCAAGCTCCAGCCCGAGTTGTGCGAATACGATGTTGCAAGACCAGGCAAATGCCTCCTCCAGGTTGAAGACCCAGTCAGTCGGATGGAGATGCGGATGATTGCCGTCGGTTATTTCCGGCCCGTCGGGCAACACAAGCCGATGCCACCATCCTGGCTGCGCGATGCTTCCTGAAGCGACCAGCGGACCTGGTGGCCGCGGACCTTCGGGGCCAGACCGGTAGTCGAAATCTCGAGACTCCAGAGTGTGAACGCCTTCTTCGAGGGCACCTGCCGCGGTGATCGTCTTGAGTATCGATCCCGGCGGGTAGTAGCCATCGATGACGCGGTTGAGATATCGATATGCAAAGCCGTCCCGTCGCTCTCTCCCCTCAGCCTTTGCCCACTCAGTTGGAACGGAGAGCTCGCCGAGCGAGAAGGACGGGCGGCTTTCCGAAGCAAGGATGTCGCCGCTCGTCACGTCAAGGACGACGACGGCGCCGCGAAGCCTCTCTATATCCGGCAGACCGGCGCCGATTGCTCCGCGATCGATCGCTTGATGGACGGCGACCTGGATCTCGGAGTCGATCGTCGTGGCGAGCGTCGCGCCGATCGGCACGCGCGGTCCATCGGCGGAGGGTGCTCTGATCGCATCTCTAAACGTGCCATCGAGACGCATGAGCGAGTGGCCGAGGCTGGTAGCAACCTCCTCGTCTGGGTAGGAGCGCTCCTCGCCGAGGAAACGCGTCGTTGCGAGCGTTTCGCCATCGCGGTCCTGGATGGGTCCGGCTTCGATGCGGTAGTCCGGCTGCTGCCACTGATCACGAGCATGGAGAAACCTTGCGTTCTCGCCAGGCAGACCAGCAAAGAGCAGTCCGGGACTCATCGAACGCCCCGTCAGCTGAAGCAATCCGATGCTGATCAGGAGCAGGATGAACGCCGCGGGAAACCCCAAGCCTCGCAAGAGCAGAGCCCCTGCCGAGCGCGCCGATCGTCCGGGAGAGCGCGCTGTGTGTTGGTCACCGGATGCTCCAGCAACTGCTCGGTTCGATACCCCCCGTGATGCTGCCAACACCACGGCAAGAGCGGCCAGGCTGACCACCAGGGAAGTGCCGCTCCGGCTGATCAGGGGGTACGGGAGTCCGGTGAACGGCAGCATTCCGGATACGCCGCCCATATTAATGAGCGCCTGCAGCCCGAGCATCGTCGACATGCCGAGGAGCAAGAGCGCGTTTGTGGACGAGCCAATCCTTCTCGAACGTTCGATGCCGCTTGACACAATGAGCAGCAGGAACAACGTCACAAGCGCGGCGCCGGCAAACCCCCACGCCTCCCCGAGGGCAACCAGGGCCATGTCTTCAGTGAGGTCCGGGATAGCCTCCGGCCTGCCGGCCCCCAGGCCGACACCGAAGAGTCCGCCGGCCCGCAGGGCATACCATCCACGCTGCAGTTGAAAGCTATCAGGCTCGACGCCGCGCGGAACAACGCCGCTCGAGGCGTCCACGCCACCCTCTTGCTCAGCCTTGGACGACCAGTCCTCTGCAAGAGAACGCAGGTTCAAGGCTGCTTCGTCGAGGGTCTGCTGGAAGTCAGCCGCTGCATCGTCCGATCCCGACAGTTGATAGCCCCCAAGCTCCGACCAGAGGCGTTCGGCCTCCAGCAAGACGAGCTCTTGATTGGGATCATCGTTGGGGACAAATGGTTCGTTCGCCCCTGCCAGCGCGGCGCCTCCTAAGCCATCAAGTCGCCACCTCCATTCCTGGATGATATGCTCCACATCGGCTTCCAGGAGTGCGACCTCAGGCGATACCGAAGGACTGGATTCCACCCGCTCCGAAGCCTCCGCTTTCGGCCGCGAGGCCATTTGCTGGCTAATCAACCTCTCCAACGATCTAGATGAATGATTCTCAACCTGGGCGTTTTGATGCTGGCCCCACGGCTCAATCCACATGGCCACACGCTCCCGGAGCGCGCCGGGAAAGGGCAGGCTTGAATCAGCATGGAACACCGCTACCGGGAGGCACAGGATCACGACCACACCCGCCACGATCAGAGACGAGCGCCATCGTCCGCCGATGAGGGGCGCCGCCGTCAAGCCACAGATCGCTAGCAACGCCAGCCCTGCGCCAAAGTCAAGGGAGGTGATGAATCCAATGCTAAGCCCTGCTGCTGCGATGCCAAGCGGTAGAACAAGGTCCCGGCGTGCATCCCTGTGCTCCAACAAGTGTCGGAGCAGGACCACCAGCATGATCACCAGACCAAACTTCAGGAGGTCATAGGCGACGAGCATCCTGTCGCCGACCGGCACCATCGCTGGGACGGCGCTCCCCTGGCCCGTCAGGAAGGCCGCACCCGAAACGGCGACCAGAAACGAACCAGCAGCGAGTGCTGGCCATCGCGCTGCAGTGGAGGCCATCCCGGAGAAGCGCGAGAACAGAACAAGCGCCAGAGGAACCAGCAGGAAGCCGGCCGCGGCGGCGAACAGCTGCGTGTGGAGTCGATCGTAGAGTTGCACAGAATAGATCGGGCGCTCGAACTGCGAAGCGGTCCGATCGTCGGCCGTGCCGGCCGCCTGCGAGGCGGCGTAGAGGGGAGGGGAAGCGATCGAGCGGTACTCGCCTAGAGAGGCTTGGTACTGCTCGACCGACTCCTGGTAGGACTCAAGCCAGTCGGCCGCAAACACGGTAGCCGATCGGCCCGTTGCGAAGCCGTCCGCGTCGATCTCATATGACAGTTCGTTCGGTATTTGCCCCAAGGTTGAGATCACCTGCTCTCGTTGGGAGGCCGTCAAGGCGGGATCGCGGACGATGCTCTCTTCGTACGCGCGCAGCTCTGGCAGCGCGACGGTTGAGATATAGGCGTTCGCGTCTCGGACCTCCCACACGTAGATGTTGATCAGACCCAGACCGACGAGCAGCGCCGCCACAGGCAAAAGAAGCTGATCGACCTGGCGATGAGCGCGGAGGAAGACGTGTGCAAGGCCGAGCGATCCGGAGAATGCGGCAGAAACGGTCAGCCAGTGGAGGTCTGATATTGACGCCCGTCCCGTCCAACTATCATTGATGCCCAGGTGGGCTGTGGCGAATCCACCAGTTATTAGAAGACATACGAGCGCGGAAGCCACGAGGCCGAGGAAGGAGGATCGGCCGCGCTCGCGCAGCATCCCTCGGTGGGCGAGCCCGTAGAGGGCCGCGACCCCGGCCATCAGGCTGAGGTTGAGAGCGGCTAACCACATGGACGAGGCGTGATCTGACTATGCTCCCTTGGCATCCGAACCTCGCGATTGGGCAGGGCGCTGTTAGACGGGGCTAACTAGCCCACCAGCAGCACTACGATAGCGGCTGCCCATATTTTGTCAAGTTCACCAGGCGACAAGTCGGTCGATCGGCAATCGCGGCAATTGGCCTAAGGTGAAGACTGCGTGCTCGGCTTGTTCTCATTCTTGTTACCGCTCGCAGTCGTACTTTCACGACTGCTCGTAGGCATCACTATCTCGTCGTAGTGTCACAGGTAGTTCTACCGATTGGCGAGGGCGTCACACTGCCACGTTGGTGGTCGGGCCACAACTCACTGTCCTAGCGGTGGTGGCACTATACGCGTTCTCGCAACGCTGACATTCCTCCTTGTGATAGCTGGAACTGGGAACCTTCGGCAGCCGATTGTTCCCGTTAGGTTCGCAGCGGAATTCTTGACGCTTGGCTTGACGCCAGCTATCGCACCCGGCCTGAGGATCATGAATGCTCAGCAGATGAGCTGGTGGCGCTGCTTAATCGCTGACCTGAAATTGGACGTTTCAAACTGACCCACTACCGCGGCGCGCGTCGCTTGCAGCTTCGCTGCAGAAGGGCTACGCTCGTCATAAGAACGCTGCATGGAGGTGCGCTATGGCCAGACCTCGGTCTCCGACCACATCGCCTCCCAAAGCAACCCGCGGCGGCCGCCGCCCCGGTGCCGGCGCGCCCAGGGGCAACATGAACGCCTTCAAGCACGGCCTCCGTTCGGCGAAGTACGACCAGCGCCTGCTCGAAGCCTCGTACAAGAACGATCGCGCGCTCCTGGCGCATATGCGCGACCTCGTGGACATCTACCATCGCGCCGACCTCTCCCACAGAGAGCGTGAGCATCTCATCCAGCAGGCCGGCCTCACCGTGCTCACCACCTGGTATGGCCTCTGCCATGCGATCCTGGTGGAGCAATCAAGTTGGTAGATTCAGGAGCGCTCCAAAAAGTGCTGTTTCTGCCAAACAATCAAGTGGCTGCCCTCCCGGCCGTAGTCTGCACCGGCACGCCCCGTTTGGGGGAACAATCAAAAGCGCAGATTCAGCTAGCGCCGGAAAAAGCCTGTTTCTACCAAACAATCAAGTGCAAGCCGTTCGCGCAGGCGGTCGCTACAATCCAACCATGAAGTCAACAGAGGTCCGCGAAACGTTCCTGTCGTTCTTCGAGCAGCGCGGCCATACGCGCGTGCCCAGCAGCCCGCTGGTGCCCGCGGGCGACGCAACTCTGATGTTCGTGAACGCGGGGATGGTGCCGTTCAAGGACGTCTTCCTCGGCAAGGAGAAGCGTTCGTACAAACGGGCGACATCGTGTCAGAAGTGCCTCCGCGTCAGCGGCAAGCACAACGACCTGGAGGAGATCGGCCCGTCGCCCCGGCATCACACGCTGTTCGAGATGCTCGGCAACTTCTCCTTCGGCGACTACTTCAAGCAAGAAGCGCTGCCCTTCTGGTGGGAGTTGATCACAAAGCACTATGGTATCCCGCCGGAGAAGCTTCACCCGACGGTGTTCACTGAAGACGACGAGTCCGCGGAGATCTGGGCAAAGCTGACCGGCCGTCCGGCGAGCAGCATCGTGCGGCTGGGCCCGGAAGATAACTTCTGGTCGATGGGCGACACCGGACCGTGCGGCCCGAACTCTGAGATCATGTACGACCGCACCGGCAACTGCCTGCGCGACGGCAGCGACTGCCCGCTCACTTGCGATTGTGACCGCTGGTGGGAGGTGGGCAACAACGTCTTCATGCAGTACGACCGCTCGCCGGACGGAACGCTGACGCCGCTGCCGAAGGTTGGCGTCGATACAGGCATGGGGATGGAGCGGATGACAGCGCTCCTCAATGGCGTGGAGTCCGATTACGAGACCGACGTGTTCATGCCGCTTATCGAACGGATTCAGTCGCTGACGGGCGACGACACGATCACGCTCGGCCGGCGGCCGGCGTATCGGGCGGTCGCGGACCACGCGCGCGCGTTGACGTTCCTCATCGCGGGCGGCATCCTGCCATCGAACGAGGGACGCGGCTACGTCTTGCGCCGGATCCTCCGTCGCGCATCCTACCAGGGGCGGTTGATCGGCCTGACCGAGCCGTTCCTGGCTAACGTCTGCCGCGTGGTGATCAGCACGATGGGCGACGTGTATCCGGAAGTCCGCGAGAACGAAAGCACAATCATCGACCTCGTATCGGACGAAGAGACACGCTTCCTCGATACGCTCGACGCTGGCATCGAACGGCTCGAACGCTCGCTCGAAGGCGTGAGCGGCAAGACGCTGCCCGGCGACGAAGCGTTCCGGCTGTACGACACGTACGGCTTCCCGATCGATCTCACCCGCAAGGTGCTCGAAGCGCGCGGATGGTCGGTAGACGAAGCGGGCTTCGACAAGGCGCTGGAAGAGCAGCGCGAGCGTGGCCGCGAGGCGCACGGCGAAGGCAAAGAGCGCGAGAACGAGCTAATCGCCGCAACGCGCGATCTGCCCGCGACGGACTTCGTCGGCTACGACACGATGGAGTCGGAGTGCAGCGCCCTGCTCGTGTTCCGCGCCAGCGACGGCGACGGCGATGCAGTTGACATCGTGCTCGACATGTCCCCGTTCTACGCGGAGGGTGGCGGCCAGGTCGGTGATCGCGGCCGCATCTCAGGCCCGAACGGCGAAGCGCAGATCGATTCCGTACGGAGGCTCGGCGGCGTGTTCGTACACAGCGGCCGGATCGCCGAAGGGCGCATCGAAGCGGGCGACCGCGTGCGCGCCGACGTTGACACAGTTGGCCGCCGTGCGACGATGCGCAACCACACCGCGACGCACCTGCTCCACAAGGCGCTACGCGTCGTGCTCGGGCCGCAGGCGAAGCAGGCCGGCTCCCTCGTCGCAGCAGACCGGCTGCGCTTCGACTTCGTGCAC
>JBKKBW010000314.1:0-2968 GCA_046713635.1 Dehalococcoidia bacterium | reverse complement strand
GCCGCCGGCCGCGCCGCGCACCTGGGCCATCAGCTCATAGCGGTCGGGCACCGGAAGCGCACCCATCTGGCCCAGCACGCGCACGCGGTATTCATTGTGACACCACCACAGGCCATCGAGGGCCTCGCGCTCGGCGTCCTTCGCCGACTCGGCGAGGTGGAACGAGATCAGCACGCGCCAGTCCTTGCGATCGACGGTCTTGCCGTGCTTTTCGGCAGCCTCCTCGGCGAACGACCACTGCGTCGGTAGCGCGCGGATGCCCTCGGAGGACGTCGACGCGATCGATAGGACGCCGATGCCGTACTTGCCAGCGATCTGCATCCCGGACGGGCTGATGGACGACGCTGTCGCCATCGGAAGGTCTTCCTGGAACGGCAGGATCTGCAACTGCGCGTCGCGGAGCGCGAACCAGTCGGTCTCGTAGCTGAAGCGCTCTTCGCCGCGGAGCAGGCGGATGATGACGCCGAGCGCTTCGTCTTGCCGGTCACGCTGGGTCATCGGGTCGATCGCGAGTGTGTGCGCATCCGATGGTAGCGCGCCCGGGCCGGAGCCGAACATTGCGCGACCCTTCGTCATGTGGTCGAGCTGCACGATGCGCTGGGCGACATTGAATGGGTGGTGGTACGGAAGCGAGACGACACCGGTGCCGAGCATGATGCGCTCGGTGCGCTGTCCGGCGGCCGCGAGGAACATCTCCGGCGAAGCGATCATCTCCCATCCTGACGAATGATGCTCGCCGCACCAGAACTCGTCGAAGCCGAAGCGGTCTATGTGCGCGACGAAATCGAGGTCGCGCTGGAGCAGCAGCATCGGATGCTCGCCCAGGGGATGGTGGGGCGCGAGAAACGCGCCGAACTTCAGTCCGCTCATGTCGGTCCTCCAGCGCGGGGGCGAACATAGCATACCGCTCGGCGATGGCCAGCGCAGCGGAGGCTTCTGCTAAGCTGAGGCGACGTCACTGGATGGAGCTCCATCGTGAGTATTGAGAACAAGCCGCTGGTACTGGACCTCATCGAATGGGTCGAGCGCAGGCCCCGCACGTACGCGGAAGTGATGGACGCCTGGCGGACGTCGTGTCCGCGACTGCCGGTCTGGGAGGATGCGGTCAGTTTGGGACTCGTCAGGTGCGAACGACATGGTAGCTCCGCTGTAGTCGTTACCGCGACGACTGCCGGCCGCACGCTCCTTGCGGCAGAGCGGCCGGGGCGCGCGCAATCGAGCCGTTGACCGGCGATACGTAGAGGAAGGCCGGATACATTGAGCAAGGGACTGCGCACACCGTATCCGTCTCAGCAGAAGCCACGCCGGTCCAGCCGACGCACGGCTAAGTTGTACGACGCGATTGTCGTGGGCGGCGGGCCAGCCGGCCTCTCTGCTGCCATTTACTTGGCGAGATACAACCGGAGCGTTCTTGTCGTCGATGCGGGCGAGGGCCGCTCGACAGCGCATCAGACCAATGAGAACTACCTCGGCTTTCCCCGTGGAATACGATCCCGCGACCTTCGGAAGCGCGGCTTGGCGCAGGCTGTTCGATTCGGAGCGCAGTGTGTAGATGGCCACGTGACGTCCGTGAGGCGCGATGACGATCAGAACTTCGTTGTGCGATGCGGCGGGCGCCGCTTTACGTCACGCGCGCTTGTATTGGCGACAGGAGTCGTCGATAGCTTTCCCGACATTGAGGACATAGAGGCGTACGTCGGCGTCTCGCTCTTCTGGTGCATAACATGCGATGGCTGGAAGACCCGTGGTAAGCGTGTCCTCGTTGTTGGATCCACGGATGAGGCGGCAACAACGTCGCTCCAGTTCCTGAACTTTACCGACCGCGTCATGCTGATCACGAACAGCCATCGAACGAAGATTTCTGCTACGAAGCTTCGTGCTCTGGAAGCCTCCGGTATCGAGCTGATCCGGGCGAGGATAGCGAGCGTCGAAGGGCGGGCTGGCAACATGCGCGCGGTGCAGGCTAGCAATGGCGAGCGTGTCGCTGTCGATTTGATGTTCAGCTCGCAGGGTTGTGTCCCGAATAGCGAGCTGGCGCGTACACTTCGCCTCAAATTGGAAGCGGGTTACATCAAGGCAGACAGCGAACAGCGCACAAGCGTGAAGCTTGTGTACGCGGCGGGCGATGTCACGAAGGACCTTGCGCACCAGATTGTGACCGCCGCGCACGAGGGTGCAACGGCGGGACAGGCCGCAAACTACGACCTCTATCTACCCCATCAGCGCGAGTGATGTCCGTACGGAGGACCAAGTGTGCGAAGCGCGCCCGCGCCATCTCATTCTCGCCTGATAGACGGAAATGAGAGCGCGACGGTTCGTGAATCAGCCGCTCGTTGAGGACGCGCGGGGCCGTTGCGCGACCGCTCCCCAGATGTCCCAAGCTTGCTTTGGTGTGCCGTCCTGGCGCCGCAGCCCCAAGTACCGCAGTTTGTCGTAGGGCACGCCGTCATTAAACGCGGGGTCTTGACTTACGAACCAGACGACCAGTGACATACTCAGCTCCTGCGCGTAGTCGAGAATGCGCAGCATGTACGTTGCTTGCAACGCCTCGGTGCTCTCGTCCGGCTCCGGCGCCGAGGGGTAGCCAGTGCTCACGAGCGCGATTGGCTTGCTTGTGTACTGCCCAAGTTGCTCAAAGTAGTTCGGAGGTAAGCTGTCGACGCTCTCGAAGACGGCTCGCGGGTAGCTGCTTACAGCGAGGATGTCGAGTGCAGCTGCGAACCGACTGATCAAGAACCACTGTGGTTTCGAGTCCTCGCCCGCCAGATAACCTTGCATGTCTTCGAGCTGGAAGGTGGGAAACACTAGGGTGTCGGGCGAAAGTTCCTTCACCGCAGCATACGCTTCGTGGTAGAGGGAGACGAACTGTTCGAAGTCCTGAGGCTGCGCGCGTTGATAGCTGTTGATTTCGACACCGAAGGCCAGGTACTTCGGCTGGTAGTTGGTGGCGACATGCTGAGCGTATGCC
>JBKKBW010000313.1:0-5503 GCA_046713635.1 Dehalococcoidia bacterium | reverse complement strand
AACGCGTGTCGTGCGCTCGCGGACGCAGGGGCGACTGTCGAGGAGGCTTTGCCCCCGCGCATGGACGAGGTGTGGGACATTACGATGATGTACTGGGCGCGCGTGGAGTCATTCTCGCTCACGGAATGGCGACCGCCGCGCGAGCACACGCTGACCGTCGATCAGATCGAGCAGGGTATGTTCGCGTGGGGACGGTTGCGGCGCGAGCAATTCGCGTGGATGCAGTCGTACGATGTGATCGTCTGTCCGGCGGCACCCTCGTCCGCGATGCTGCTGTCCGAAACACATGACCCCAAGCCGTTCGTCTTTACGCTGCCGTTCAGCCTTACCGGATGGCCGGTCGTCGTCGTACGCGCAGGTGCATCGAGCGCCGGCATGCCAATCGGGGTGCAAGTTGCGGCTGGACCGTGGCGCGACGATGTGGCGCTGGCGGCTGCGAGGCAGATCGAAATCAGCCTCGGAGGTTGGCAGCCGCCTACGTTGTAGAACTGACCTGCCAGCCCGCAGTCCGCTGAAATGGCGCATGACATTTATCAATTGACCGAGCGATCCTGCGCTGGTACGATACAGTCGCCTCGTGAATCGGTACACAATCGAGTTCACGAGCGGTAGACTGAGGGCCGGCAGCGGCTGCTGCCGGAGGAGGAACGCGCCCGGTGCAAGCACTGCTCGAAAACTACGCAGCAGTTCTGCTGGCCACGGTAGTCGGGCTGATCCTCGTTGGCACTGCGCTGATCGGCGCCCGAGTCCTCGCTCCATTCTCTCAATCGAAGCAGAAGGGCATCTCGTACGAGTGCGGCATGCTGCCCGTTGGACGGGTGCGAACCCAGCTTCACGTCCGCTACTACCTCTTCGCCATTCTGTTCCTCATCTTTGATGTCGAGGCTGTGTTTCTGTTCCCTTGGGCGGTGAGCTTCGCCAAAGCTGGCCACGCCGCGTTCTACGAAATGGTGCTGTTTATCGCGATTCTGGGTGGTGGGCTGGCCTACGCATGGAAGAAAGGGGTCCTGCAATGGAAGTAGAGACGAAGCCCGTTGCTCAGACCCCCGTGACCGAAGCTCCGGCCCCGGTGCCAGCGGCGCCTCCGGCTCCCATCCCGCCTTCGGAGCGGCCGAAGGCGCCCAGTGTCGAGCGTGAACTGGAGCTTCTTACGCCCACCGAAGTCGATTTTGGCAAGTCACTCTACCGTCAGATTTTGCCCGGTATCATGCAGGTGCCTGCTGAGACGCTGCTTGCGCTCGGCCGCGCCAACTCCCTCTGGCCGCTGACCTTCGGACTGGCGTGCTGCGCGATCGAAATGATCGCAACGTACATGTCGCATCACGATCTGGATCGCTTTGGTATCGTGCCGTGGCCCTCGCCGCGCCAGGCCGACGTGATGATCGTGGCTGGCACCGTTACAAAGAAGATGGCGCCTGCCGTGCGCTTGCTCTACGAGCAGATGCCCAACCCCAAGTGGGTGATCTCGATGGGCGCATGCGCGACCAACGGCGGCCCATACACGCGCTACGATCGCGTGCTCCAGGGCGTGGACAAGATCATTCCAGTCGATATCTATGTTCCTGGCTGTCCGCCGCGGCCGGAAGCGCTGATGGACGGCTTCCTTGCCCTGCAGCACAAGATCATCGAGGAGCGCGGCAAGTTCTAATGACGGAACAGGATAAGGGCGAAGGCTCTACCGAACCGGCTGTAGGCGAGACCCCACAGGCCGGTGGCCCAGCAGCTTCCGAACCGAGTGCAGCACCGCCGCCGCCGGACGCTTCTGCTGAAGCGATAGCAGCCAAGGGCGAACCCGCCACCGAATCGAAGCCAGAGAAACCAGCAAAGGCAGCCGAGGCGAAGACGGCCGCCAGGGTTCCCCCTCCGCCGGGTAGCATTGCGGACATCATCCGAGAGGCCCTACCGGACGTCGCGTTCGAGGCGTATCAGAGCATAACAGAGGTGGTCCTGGAAGTCAGCCCGGCCGACGTGGCCGTCATGATGCCTGTGCTGAAGGACGATCCTCGCCTGGACCTCAAGCTGCTGCGCTGCCTCTCCGGCATCGATAACGAAGCCGAGGGCATGGAGGTTGTCTATCATCTCATGTCGCTCGAGAAGAACCACGAGGTCGCGATCAAGGCGAAGCTCTCGCTAGGTGAGCTGCGCATCGCATCTGTGAGTTCAGTTTGGAGCGCTGCGAACTGGCATGAACGCGAAGCGCGCGACATGTTCGGCATCGAGTTCGACGGCCATCCGCATCTTGTGCCGCTGCTTCTGCCCGAAGATATGACCGATCACTTCCCGCTGCGCAAGGAAAATCCACTAGCGGCGATTGAGGAGTGGCAAGGCGATCTGCTCGGCGATGACGTGGGCCAGGCCGGACACATCCCGTCGGGTTCGCGCCATGAGGCGCTTGGCGGAGCCGATGAAGGAGCAGAGGAGTAACGCAATGAAGCGAACAGGAATGCTCGTGTGCGGGCTCGTGCTCGCCGCCGTAATCGGCTTTGCCGCGGCTTGCGGGAGCGGCGACAGCGATAGCGGCAACGGCAACGGCAACGGCAACGGCAACGATACGACGGCGGCTGTCGCTACGGAGACATCGGTCGCGGCGTCGACCATCGCTGCCGGAGGGACCCCTCCCCCTGCTGACGTCGGCAGCGAAGAGGACCGGGCGACCGCGCAGTCGGAGCGCAACGAGGGTGAAGAGACGCAGGAAGCGCGGGAAGAGAGCACGGAGGAAGCGGAAGAAGCGAGCGACGATGCCACCGACGAATCCAGGGACCAGACGCAAGAGGCTGCTGACCTGCTGGAGACGCCTGAGGCAGATGAGCCCTCGGAATAGGGAGCGCGACCGCGGGATATGGCCATGGTGCAGGAACAGCTAGAGACGATCGACGTCAACATCAACATGGCGCCCCAGCACCCCAGTACACACGGCGTATTCCGCATGGTGTTGACGGTCGATGGCGAACGGGTGACCGACGTTGAACCGCACATTGGATACATGCACCGCGGTGGAGAAAAGCTTACCGAGAGTCTGGATTACCGCCAGGGCATCGGGTACCAAGACAGGACGGACTACCTAGCACAATTCTTCGGCGAGCAGGCCTACTGTATGGGCGTCGAGAAGATGCTCGGCGTCGAGGTGCCGGAGCGCGCCGAGTACATTCGCGTGATCCTCTGCGAGCTCAACCGTATCACCAGCCACTTCATGTTCCTCGGTGCGTTTGGCATTGACCTGGGCTCCTTTGGCACGACCTTCACGTATGGCTTTCGCGAGCGCGAGTTTATCCAGGACATCTTCGAAGAAGTTACCGGCGAGCGCCTAATGTATGGGTACTTCCGGCCGGGTGGCGTCGTCTGGGACTTGCCGGCGAACTTCGTGCAGCGCGTCCGCGAGACGTTGCCGAAGACGAAGCAAGGTCTGCGGGACCTCGATCTGCTGATGACAGAGAACGAGATCTTCTGCGCGCGGACGCGCGGTGTCGGTGCGATCAGCGCAGAGGACGCGATCAACTGGGGCCTTACGGGCCCGATGTTGCGCGCCTGCGGCATACCCTTCGATCTGCGCAAGGACCGGACGTACTCGATCTACAATCGATTCGAGTTCGACATTCCGATTGGCCAGTACGGTGACGTGTACGATCGCTACCTTGTACGCCTCGAGGAAGTGCGGCAGTCGATCCGAATCGTAGAGCAGGCGCTCGAGCAGCTCCCAGAAGGGCCGATCATGCCGGAGAAGATGCCGCGCCGCCTGCGGACCGCACCGGGCGAGGTGTACGTCGCGGTCGAGAACCCGCGCGGCGAGTACGGGCTGTACTTCGTCTCGAAAGGCGGCGACAAGCCATACCGCTGCAAGATGCGATCACCTTCGTTCTGCAACCTTTCCGCCCTCAAAGCGATGACGATCGGCAACTATGTGGCTGACGCGGTCGCGATCTTGGGTTCTGTCGATATCGTGCTGTGCTGTGTGGACCGCTGATGCTAAATATCGATTTCGATAACCGATTCATGGATAACGCGTGGCTCAGCGGCCTGCTGGCGCTTCTCGCCATGGTGTTGGTGATGACCGTGGTTGTGCTGATGCTCATCTACATCGAGCGCAAGGTATCGGCGCGGATGCAGCAGCGGCTCGGGCCGATGCGTGTTGGGCCGTACGGTCTGCTGCAGACGCTTGCGGACACGATAAAGCTCGTCTCGAAAGAGGACGTACGACCGCTGCTGGCAGATCGCTGGGTGTTCGAGCTGGCGGTCTTCGCCATCTTTGTGCCGGCGTTCCTTGCGTTCGTAGCTATTCCATTCACGCAGGGCTGGGCAGTGAGCTTCCTTGACCTTGGTCTCTTCTACATTGTTGCGGTGACGGGCCTGTCGTTCATCGGGTTCCTGATGGCCGGCTGGGCGTCGGATAACAAGTACGCGCTGCTCGGCGGCATGCGCGCCGCGGCGCAGCTCATCAGCTACGAAATACCGCTCGTCCTTTCGCTGCTCGCAGTTTCGATGGTGACAGGAACGCTAAGCATCAGCGAGATCGTGCACTTCCAGGGACGAGTGCCGCTCTTCGTCTGGCAGCCGCTCGCGCTGTTTATCTTCGTTGTTGCATCGCTTGCCGAGTTGGAGCGGCAACCCTTCGATATCCCGACGGCCGAATCTGAGGTCGTTGGCGGACCGTTTATCGAGTACAGCGGTATCCGCTGGTCGATGTTCATGCTCGCTTCGTACGCGAACCTGTTCGTCTACAGTCTGCTGGCTGGCATGATCTTCTTCGGTGGTTGGAACTGGCCGCTCGGCGAAGAAGCCGGACTCTGGCTTCAGCTCATCTATACGTTCGTCAAGACTACCGTCTTGATCCTGTTCTTTATCTGGGTACGCTTTACCTTCCCGCGCTTGCGCATCGACCAGTTGATGAGCTTTTGCTGGAAGCTGCTCATTCCTCTCGCATTCCTGCAGATATTCCTGAACGGCTTGGTCATCACGTACGACTGGCCGGACGGGATGTTGTTCGTAACTTCGGGCGCAGGCTTGCTGCTGGCGTTCTACATCATCTACCGCACCGTTCGTGTCGAGTCGCGCGGTGTGCGGCTCGTGCCGGCGAACCCGAATCTTGCCGCGCGTCGAAGCGCACCTGCCGAGGCGAGCCCATGATCAGAGGTAGCAAATGCTAGGCATTCTTAAGGGCATGTACGTGACGTTCTCGGTCATGCTTCGCAAGCCGGTAACGATCGAGTATCCGAAGGTGCACCGGCCGATCCCGGAGCGCGACCGCGCGTTCCCAATCCTACTCTGGGACAAAGAGATCGATGAGCCGTTCTGCACGGGCTGCCATGCTTGCGAGCGCGCCTGTCCAGTCGAGTGCATGACGGTGATCATGACGGATAACCCCAAGCACGCCGCTGGCGAGAGCAAGCGGCGCAAGATCATCGACGAGTTCTATATCGACTACGGACGCTGTATGCGCTGCAACATCTGCGTCGAGGTATGCAACTTCGAGGCGATCTCGATGAACAACACGTGGGCGGGCCACGAG
>JBKKBW010000312.1:0-5460 GCA_046713635.1 Dehalococcoidia bacterium | reverse complement strand
GGACGACGCTGCGTGCCTCGATGCCGGCGACGAGCGTTAGGCACCCCTCGGCCACGTTGTAAGCGAGGGTGATAAGCAGCGGGGCGTAGGCGAGTCGCCTCACGTCTCGATCATGCCACAAAACGCGAGCGGTGGGGGGAGCCTTGACAGGGCGCTTTGCCTATATGATACAGTTATAGGGACAGTTAGCACTCTACTACTGAGAGTGCTAACTCGAATCTGAGGGACGCGTATCATGCTTACTCAGCGCCAGTCCCGCATCCTCGAGCTGGTCATTCGCGAGTTCGTCGAGACGGCCTCTCCGGTCGCTTCTCAGCTGATCTCCCGAAAGTACCGGCTGGGGGCTTCATCGGCCACGATCCGAAACGAGATGGCCGAGCTGGAGGAGCAGGGCTATCTCATGCACACGCACACGTCTTCGGGCCGGGTGCCGACCGACCAGGGCTACCGCCACTACGTCGAGGCGCTGATGCGCGAGGAAGAACTGCCCTGGCAGGAGCAGCAGACGATCCGCCACCAGTTCCACCAGATCGAACGAGGCCAGGACGCCTGGATGCACCTGGCAGCTTCGCTGCTTGCACAGCTCGCCGAAAACGCAGCCGTCGTGACCGTACCGCGCAACGACGTCTGCCGGATCAAGCACCTGGAGCTGGTCAGCCTGCAGGACCGGACAGCGCTGCTGGTGCTCGTGCTCGACCAGGGGCGGCTCGAACAGCAGATGGTCACCCTTGAAGAGATCGCTACGCAGGACGAGCTGCACACCGTCGCCGGAAAGCTGAACGAGCTGCTCGCGGGCGTCTCGGTGGACGAGATCGATGCGAAGCGAGACGAACTGTCGGCGCTCGAAGCGTCGCTGGTTGGCGTGATCGAAGTGCTGATGCGCGCGATCGATGAAGGCTTCGACGAGGCGTATCTGGAGGGTCTGCGCAACTTGCTGCGCCAGCCGGAGTTCACCGAAAGCAGTCGCGCGCTTGGTCTGATGGAGCTTCTGGATGAGCGGACGCTGATCCGTGCCCTACCGCTGCGAGCGCTGGCGGGCGAAGGAGTGACCGTGATCATCGGTGCGGAGAACAAGCAGCTCACTGATGCAAGCGAAGCGATGCGCGCGTGCAGCATCATCGTCGGCTCGTACGGCGCGCCGGGCGCGGCCACGGGCGCACTCGCAGTGCTCGGCCCGATGCGCATGCGCTACTCGCGCACGATACCGACGGTCCGCTATCTCTCCGGCCTGATGAGCGAGATGCTCACCGAACAATACGAGTAACAGAGGTTGCATCCATGACAGAAACAGAACGCAAGGACGACGTGTCGCCACAGGAAGGCGAGCCCGCCGCCGAGGCGGCGGCCGAGGAAAATCCGAACGACATCGACGGCCTGCGCGCCAAGCTCTCCGAAGAGCGCGAGAAGGCGCAGACGTACATCGGGAACTGGCAGCGAGCCGCGGCAGACTACCAGAACTTCAAGCGGCGCGTCGAGCAGGAGCGCACCGAGGTCGGGCGGCTGGCGAACGCCGCGTTCGTTATCAACCTGCTGCCGCTCGTCGATGACCTGGAGCGGGCGCTCGGCAGCGTCGACGCCAAGCTCGCCGGGATGACCTGGATCGATGGTATCTGGTTGATTTATCGCAAGTTCCAGCAGGTGCTAGAGAACGCGGGCGTGAAGGAGATCGCGGCCGACGGCCAGCAGTTCGACCCGAAGGTGCATGAAGCGATCCAGGAAGCGCCCGGCGAAGACGGCAAGGTGCTCTCGGTGGTGCAACGCGGCTACATGCTCGGCGACCGCGTGATCCGCCCCGCGATGGTGATCGTGGGACGTGGAGGCGAGAAACGGGAAGCGGGAAGCGAAACGCCAGACGAAACGCCGGAAGGAGATACACAGGCGGATCTGACAGACTAGCGACCCTCACCCCGGCTGCCGCCACCCCTCTCCCTCATGCGGGAGAGGGGATCAAGCGGTGGAGGATACCAGGAATAGCGGAGCGATCCCGACAGAGTATGGAGGGAAGCGTGGCTCACAAGTTTCGGAGACAAGAGGACGGAATGATCAAGACAGACGAATGGACGGAACGGAAGACATCGACGCAGCGGCAGCTACTGCGCGCGCAGGTGCGCCGCGCCGCGCTCGAAGAGTACTACGAGCGTCTCGTGCGCTCGCGCGCCGAATCGAACGGCGTTGAGGCGATCGAGCTGCTCGTGAGCGGCGAGGCCGCCGAAGAGATGTCGGCGCTGGAAGACGAGCTGGACGACGCCCGGCACGACGTCGATATCGCGGACGCGCGCTCCAAACTGCTGACGGAGCTGCTCGCGAAGAAGCCGGAGTCAGCAGAGGCTGCCGACGACGAGGACAAAGCGCCGCAAGCTGGTAGCGGCGACCTTTAGGTCGCCACATCCCAGCCCGCCGGAGAAGCTTCAGATTCAACACGCAGACGGTTAACAAGCAAACTAGGAGGCAAGAGGAATGCCACGTGCAATTGGAATCGACCTGGGAACGACCAACAGCTGCGTCTCCGTCATGGAGGGCGGCGAGCCGGTCGTCATCCCCAACTCTGAAGGCGGGCGCGTTACGCCGTCGGTCGTCGCGATCAGTAAGACAGGCGAACGGCTGGTCGGCACGGTCGCGAAACGGCAGGCCGTTACCAACCCCGACAACACGGTCTATTCGATCAAGCGTCTAATGGGCCGCAAGTTCGACGACCCGGAAGTGCAGCGCGACATCGCGTTGATGCCGTTCAAGATCGTCAAGGCGGCGAACGGCGACGCGCACGTCACGATGGGCGGCAAGACGTACTCGCCGCCGGAAGTCTCCGGCATGATCCTCGGGAAGCTGAAGGCCGACGCGGAAGCCTACCTGGGAGACACCGTGACCGAGGCCGTGATCACCGTGCCTGCGTACTTCAATGACAGTCAGCGCCAGGCGACGAAGGACGCCGGCGCGATCGCTGGCCTGGAAGTGCTGCGCATCATCAACGAGCCGACGGCCGCGGCGCTCGCCTACGGCCTCGATAAGAAGGGCGAAGAGATCATTGCAGTCTACGACCTGGGTGGCGGTACGTTCGACATCTCAGTCCTCGAGCTGGGCGAAGGCACGTTCCAGGTGCGCTCCACCAGCGGCGATACGCACCTGGGCGGCGACGACTTCGACCAGCGCGTGATCGACTGGCTGGTCGACGAGTTCAAGCGCGAGCAGGGCATCGACCTTAAGCAGGACAAGATGGCGCTCCAGCGCCTGAAGGAAGCCGCCGAGAAGGCGAAGATCGAGCTATCGACTGTGCTCCAGACGGACGTGAACCTGCCGTTCATCACGGCGGACGCGGCCGGGCCGAAGCACATGGTGATCACGCTCGCGCGCGCGAAGCTGGAGCAGCTCGTCGGCGATCTCGTGGACAAGACGCTAGAGCCGTGCAAGCAGGCGATCGATGACGCCAGCGTGACGCCCGGACAGATCAACGAAGTCGTGCTCGTCGGCGGTCAGACGCGCATGCCGAAGGTGCAGGAAGTCGTGCAGGCGTTCTTCGAGAAGGAGCCGCACAAGGGCGTCAATCCGGACGAAGTCGTCGCGATCGGCGCAGGAATCCAGGCCGGCGTGCTGAAGGGCGACGTGCGCGATGTGCTGCTGCTCGATGTGACGCCGCTATCGCTTGGCATCGAGACGCTGGGCGGCGTCGCCACGCCGATTATCCCGCGCAACACGACGATCCCGACCAGCAAGGGCCAGACGTTCTCGACCGCGGCGGACAACCAGCCGAGCGTCGAGATCCATGTCCTGCAGGGCGAACGTGCGATGGCGACCGACAACAAGTCGCTCGGCCGCTTCATTCTCGATGGTATCCCACCCGCGCCGCGCGGCCTGCCGCAGGTCGAAGTTACGTTCGACATCGACGCGAACGGCATCCTGAACGTCAGCGCGTCGGACAAGGCCACCGGCCGCGCGCAGAAGATCACGATCACGGCCGGCTCCGGTCTCGACAAGGCAGAAGTCGAGAAGCTGCGCCAGGACGCCGAAATGCACGCCGCGGAGGACCAGACGCGCCGCGACGAGATCGAGCTGCGTAACCAGGCTGACTCGCTCGCTTACACCGCGGAGAAGACGCTCCGTGAGAACGCCGACAAGGTGCCCGAAGACGTGAAGACGGATGTCGAAGCGAAGGTGAAGTCAGTCCGCGACGCGCTCGCCGGCCAGGACGCGGACGCCATCCGCCGCTCGACAATGGAGCTGAGCGAATCGATGCAGAAGATCGGCGCGGCCATGTACGGCCAGCAGGGCGCGGACGGCGCGACGGAAGAAGCGCCGCCGGACGGCGAAGGCGCGGACGAAGCGACCGTCGAAGGTGAGTTTAGGGAAGTGAAGGACGAGTAGGAGACCCGCTCCTTGCCAAGGAGGGGGTCGCGAGTTCGAATCTCGTCTTCCGCTCCAGAACGGGTGTTCCGCGCTCTGCTGGGCGCGTGGTAATATACGGGCAGAACGTCCCGCCGGCACCGTCTAGGGCTAATCTCCTGGACCGTGTTCTGACAAACCGGTGTACGGTGGGCAGACTGCAAAGGGCGCCGAGCGATCGGCGCTCTTTTTCCCGTTCGGGGCCTCCTAGGCGAAGTGTGTGCTCGGTGAACGCTACTATTCATCCCTGCCAAGGAGGGAGTCAGTGAGCTTTGTAGGAGCGGGATTAGAACCCGCCCTTCGCATTGGGCGTATAATAGCCGGGCCATGGTGCGATACCGAATTATCGTTGTGCCAGTCACGATTCTGCTATTCGCCGCGATGGCACTCGGTCTGAATCAGCCTACCCGTGCGGACGAAGACGCCGACATCTCCGGAAACTGGGGCTATAAGCTGAGTTACGTGTTTGAGGGCGGCGGCGGTGGCCTCGATTGCTTGGTGACGGTGTCACTTGCAGATGAGAGCATTACCGCATTTATGAACTGTCCTTCGTTGGCTCCCTGTTTGACCGTGGGAGAACTTATCGGCAGCATCGACAACTCAGCCGGCACGTTTGAGTTGTCCGGCCAAGTCGGGGAGCAACGTCTAACGTTGCAGGGCTCTGTTAGTGAGAACACGAGCGCTTCCGAAGAAATCCTTGGCACGTGGTCCGCACCCGACCTTCGACTGTTCGGCGAGACTGGTGTCACAGGGAGTTTCACAGGCCAAAGTGGGCCCTATGGCAGGGCTAGATTTGGAGCTCGCCCCGATAGCAGAGACGCATTCCTGATTCTGGTCCATACAACCGGCCTTACGCCGGAATTCAACTGTGAATCCGGCTTGGACGTTAATCTCGATGGCCAGATTGCGTCTAACGACGCCACCTTAGTGCTTCAGTATGGAGCCCGACTCATCAAGGATTTCCCGCCGCCGTAGATAAACTTGCCATGAGCGACTACGGCACTTGTTCAATATGCCCCAGCGGAATGCACGCTGGTGGCCAGGCCACCCAGGTCTACCGCAAGTCTGGTTCGGTGATCACCGTCA
>JBKKBW010000311.1:0-5133 GCA_046713635.1 Dehalococcoidia bacterium | reverse complement strand
GATGTCAACACGCCAAGCGAGCAGCACGAAGAAGCCAGCCGTGATAGCCAGCTGGAACCAGACCCGCGCGAGACGGAGCGACGTCTCCATGGGCTAAGCGCGCTCCTCAGCACCAGGCTCGGCCTGGCACGACAAGAGCCCTAGGTTGCGCGATTCAGGCGCGTCCCGCAACTGAAAGGCAACCTCTCTCCGCGGGCAACCCCTATCTTCTGATGGCGCCAGAATAGGCTAAGCGCCGCCTGGGCGCAACAGCGCCCAGGCCCTGCCCCGCCTCTATTCTGGCGGCGGCGCTTCTTCGTCCGGGCCAGCTGCTACAACCGGCGCAGGCGCGGTGGAGCTGGCAGCACGAATTTCGTCCTCGATCTGCTGAGCCAACTCCGGATTGTCCCGCAAGTACGCCTTCGCGTTTTCACGGCCTTGCCCCAAGCGCAACTCGCCATAGCTGAAGAATGAGCCAAGCTTCCGTACTACGTCCACACCTACACCTAGATCGATGAGATCGCCTTCGCGGCTGATCCCCACCTTGGGCCCAGAGAAGATGATGTCGAACTCGGCTTGCCTGAACGGAGCCGCCACTTTGTTCTTGACGACCTTGACGCGCACCCGGCTACCGAACACTTGTTGATTGTTCTTGAGCGTCTCGATGCGTCTGATATCCAGCCGGACCGAGCTGTAGAACTTGAGGGCGCGGCCACCAGGTGTCGTTTCCGGGTTGCCGAAGACGATACCGATCTTCTCGCGCAACTGATTGATGAAGATGACCGCGGACTTCGAGCGAGAGATGGCGCCAGTCAGCTTCCGCAGGGCTTGGGACATCAGCCGAGCTTGTAGGCCCGGGAGAGAGTCGCCCATCTCACCCTCTATCTCAGCGCGCGGCACAAGCGCGGCAACGCTGTCGATGACGATAATGTCGACTGCATTACTGCGCACGAGCGCTTCTGTAATTTCGAGCGCCTGCTCGCCGGTGTCGGGCTGCGAGATGAGCAGCTCGTCGACTTTGATGCCAATGCCCGCCGCGTACGTCGGCTCTAGCGCGTGCTCGACATCGATGTACGCCGCCATGCCACCCATTGCCTGCGCCTGCGCGATGATGTGCTGCGCCAGCGTGGACTTTCCGGCAGACTCCGGGCCGTATATCTCTGTGATTCGACCGCGCGGCACCCCACCGATGCCCAGCGCCAAGTCAAGTGAGAGCGCTCCGGTGGGTATGGCTTCGATATTAAGGTGCGCGCTCGCTTCGCCAAGGCGCATGATCGCGCCCTGGCCGAACTGCTTCTCGATCTGGCCAATCGCCAGCTCGAGGTCGCTCGTTCGCTTCTCTTCGGACTTCTCTGATCTGTTCGTTGGACGTTCTTCCACTGCCACGCTGCTGCGGCCGTTATTACTACTCATCTCTGGCCTCCTTGCCTTGCTACCTCTACCATTCCGCACAGCATGACGAGAATAGCATGTCTGTTCTAATAGTGCAAGGGGCCATTCGAACTCGTGTACTGCCAAGCCTATACTACTCCAAACGGCTGGATAGCCGCTTGAAGCTATGGAAGCTCGAATCAGAGTCCGGCTCACCCCACGCGCCTCCCGCGACGAGATCGCCGGCTGGCAGGAGGGCGTCCTCAGTGTGCGAGTCTCGGCTACGCCGATCGATGGGAAGGCGAACGCCACGCTCGAGCGGCTGCTCGCGCAGGCGCTCGGCGTCCCGAGGGCCGCGGTGGGAATCGTCTCAGGGCACCGTGGTCGCGACAAGGATGTCGTCATCGACGGCCTCGGCCAGGACGAGGCCGTCGAGCGGCTCCAGCGAGCGTCGAATTGAGGTTCCCGCCGCGCCTGCTGCCTCATGAGCTACTCGAGCGCGCCGCTGCGGTCACGAAGAAGTGGCTGTACGGGATCTGGGCGTTCTGTGTCCTTGCTATCCTCCTCCTGTCCTTGCCAGCCGTCTGGCCACTGCTCGGCGACGATCTGCTCCTGACCGGCGATACGTCACATGCCGCCCGCATCTACGAGATGCACGCGTGCCTGAGCGACGGCCAGATACCGTGCCGCTGGACGCCGGACCTGGGCAATGGTTACGGCTATCCGCTGTTCAATTACTACCCGCCGCTACCGTATTACGCTGGAGCGGCACTCCACTGGCTCGGCTTCTCGTATCTGGCCAGCGTGAATCTACTCGCAGTGGCCGGTCTGGTTGGCGCAGCGCTATCGATGTTCGCGCTGGCGCGGCGCTTCTGGGGCGAGCTGGGTGGCCTGATCTCCGCGGTCGCCTATCTGTATTCGCCCTATTTGGCGCTGGACGTCTACATGCGGGGCGCCATCGCCGAGCTGTGGGCGCTGGCTATCCTCCCTGCGCTCTTCCTGGCCGTCCACGAACTGATCGTCACATCTCGATGGCGGTACGTTCCGATGGTCGCCGTGCTTGGCGCGCTCGTTCTCCTCTCGCACAACCTGGTCGCTGTGATCGCCGCTCCGGCGCTCGCGATCTGGGCGCTCGTGTTCCTCGTTCGGTGCGCCCGAGACGCGCTCCGGCCAACGCTGCTGCTGGCAGCCGCCGCCGTCTGGGGGGTTGGCCTGGCTGCGTTCTTCACGCTGCCGGTGCTATCGGAAGGCGACCTGGTCCAGCTCGATACGCTTGCGCACTTTCCGTTCAACTACTCGAACAACTTCGCCTCGCTGACTGACCTCTTCATCCTACGTTCCAACGACTACAGCGCCTTGCTGGGTGTGCGGGACGGCACGACGCTTCAGATTGGCTGGTTCCACTGGGGCATCGCACTTTTGGCGCTGCCTACCGGGGTCGCCGCGTACCGTTCGGGCCAGCGATCACTCGCCGTCGTCATCGCGCTGTTCTTGCTGTTCTTTGCGATCGGCGTCGTCATGTCGATTTCGGCATCGGGGCCGGTCTGGGACCTGTTCGATTCGCTGCGATTCATTCAGTTCCCCTGGCGTTATGTAGGCCTGGCCAGCTTCGCAGCCGCTGCCCTCGCGGGTTCGGCGTTCGCCTTGCTGCGCGGCCGATCGCCCTTGTGGCGAGGGCTGTTCGCGGCGGCTTTGATAGCGCTGTTCGTCCTGTCTGGCTGGACGTTCTTCCGCCCTTACCACGCCTGCGACCTGCGCGATTCGGACGTGCTCACGAAGGGCGCTTCGCCAGGGCGCGACGGAGACGACCCGGTGTGCGCGAACGTTGGTCCCGCCTGGGGCGCCGCGATCACGGACTACCTGCCGGAGGGCGTTCAGGAGGTCCCGGGCTCTCCCTCAGCGCCGATGACCGTGGCCAGCGGCGCGGCGCTGCTGAACGACTGGGACCACGGAAGTGACTGGCTGGAGCTGGACGTCTCGGCTCTCCAGCCCACGGTCCTGCACGCCTCCCTCTTCGACTTTCCGAACTGGCGCGTGCGCGTCGATGGCGACACCGTGCCGCACACCGCCAGCGACCCGTACGGGCTGATCGAGTTCGCGCTGCCGGCCGGACGCCACGATGTGGAGCTGCGGCTGGAAGACACGAACGTGCGTCGATGGGGGAACGCCATTTCCTTTTTGAGTTGGGGGGCGCTGCTGGTGGGCGTGCCAGCGTTTGTGGTGGCGCACCGGCGGTTGGCAGGACGGCGCGTTTGATTGATTTTCCACTCCTGTTCGCGAAAAAAAAACTTCGATTTGTGTGTAATCAGATGATCCTTTGGTCCGGTTCTTACCTAACCCCCTAGCCCCCTTCCCCTTCGACACGCTCAGGGCAGGCTCAAAGGGGGAAGGGGGAACCGAGGCGAATGTCTGTACGGCAGCTCATGTGCGCGATTTTAGGGCAAGGCGGGGATAGCTCCAAGCATTTGATGTCACTCTTCTCGAGGTTCGCTCCAAGCGGTAGTTGGCACTTTCTGACCCACTCCCCTAGCCGCTCCCCGAAGCGGGGAGGGGAACATAGCGTATGGCCGTTTCGGCAGGGTGCTTGACTTTCGGCCCGGCAGGAGTAGACTTGGCGTGTCCGGGTGGCGTGGCGCCACGGGGCCCTGCGCTCTAGGGGAGGCCAAGATGGCGAGCAAGCTCTTGAACAATAAGAACGTCTTCGTGTTTGCGCTTGCGGGGCTGGCGCTGGCGGCGCTGCTAGCTGTCGTTGCGCTCTCGGCGCGGACGAGTCCGGCGCGCGCGAGCGGCACGGTACTGATGGGCGTCGTTGCCGTGGACGGTGGAGGTCATACGTGTGCCGTTACGAGTGCCGGCGATGCGAAGTGCTGGGGCGGCAACTCCTACGGCCAGCTCGGCGACGCGCAAGCTTGCGGTAGCCAATGCTACTTTCCAACAGACGTAACCGGACTGTCCGGCAGCGTTGCGGCAATCTCAGCGGGAGGCAGGCATTCGTGCGCGATTACGAGCGCTGGTGGAGTGCAGTGTTGGGGAGCCAACAACTACGGCCAGCTTGGCGACGGAAGCACCACGCAGAGCTCCACGCCGGTCAGCGTTTCCGGCCTAGACAGCGGCGTGGCGGCGGTGTCAGCGGGGATCGATCACACGTGCGTGGTCACTAGTACGGGGGGAGCGAAGTGCTGGGGCTTCAACGGCTCGGGCCAGCTGGGTAACGGGACCACGACTGGCTTCTTGCCGAACCCCACGCCTGTCGACGTGACCGGTCTGTCCAGTGGGGTCGCCTCAATTGCGGCCAGTGGCTATCACACCTGCGCAGTAACATCGAGCGGAGGAGCCAAGTGCTGGGGCACCGGGTATACGACCTCGAGCACGACACCCGTGGACGTGTCCGGCCTCACGAGCGGCGTCGCCGGCATTACTACCGCCTCATCTCATACATGCGTGGTTACGACTTCGGGCGCCGCGAAATGTTGGGGGTGGAACGGCACAGGGCAGTTAGGGAACGGCACGGTATCCGACACTTCTGTCTTGACTCCAGGCGACGTGAGCGGCCTGACTAGTGGCGTTGCCGCAATCGCGGCCGGCGGAAACGGCACCTGCGCTCTCACAACGAGCGGAACGGTGAAATGCTGGGGCAATAATGACCAGGGGCAAGTCGGATACGGCACGACGGGGGGCAATATCCCGAACCCGACGGATGTCGTAGGGTTGTCCGGCACTGTGGCCGATATTGGCAGGGGCGGGAGTCATACCTGCGCGGTCGCAGCGACGGGTGGCGTAAAG
>JBKKBW010000310.1:0-5151 GCA_046713635.1 Dehalococcoidia bacterium | reverse complement strand
GATCTCCGCCGTCTTCGTCCCCATCGTCATCGTCCTCGCCGTCGGCACGCTCGGCTTCTGGCTGGCGACCGGAGCCGGGGCGACCACCGCCTTCTCCGCCGCGGTTGCCGTGCTGATCATCGCCTGTCCGTGCGCGCTGGGCCTGGCTACGCCGACTGCGATCATGGTAGGAACCGGCAAGGGAGCGGAGTACGGCGTCCTGATCCGCGGCGGCGAAGCGCTCGAGACGGCGCACAAGGTCGATACTGTTGTCCTGGACAAAACAGGAACGATCACCGAAGGGAAGCCATCTGTCACGGACGTCATCCCGGCGAATGGGCTGGGACCAGATCAATTGCTCCGCCTTGCGGCGAGCGCGGAGCGCGGCTCCGAGCATCCACTAGGTGAGGCGATCGTACGCGCCGCCCAGATGCGAGGTCTCGATCTGGCTGAAGCCAAGGAGTTCCAGGCCGTTCCCGGTCACGGTGTCGAGGCTGTCGTCGACGGGCGACGCGTCTTGTTGGGCAATGTCCGTCTGCTCGTCGAACGTTCGCTCGATCTCAATGGCCTCGGACCGAAGGTCGATGCACTCGCGCAGCAGGGCAAGACGCCGATGTTCGTCGCTATCGATGGCCGCGTCGAGGGCGTGATCGCAGTCGCCGACACGCTGAAGCCAGGCTCGCGCGAGGCGATCAATGGACTCCAGCGGATGCGTATCAACGTCGTGTTGCTCACCGGCGACAACACGCGTACGGCTGCGGCGATCGCGCGCCAGGTAAACGTGAGCCGCGTGTTGGCGGAAGTGCTCCCCGAGGACAAGGTGGCGCACGTGCGCGCGCTTCAGTCTGAGGGCCACGTCGTCGCGATGGTCGGCGATGGTATCAATGATGCGCCCGCACTCGCGCAGGCCGATGTGGGCATTGCGATCGGCACCGGCACGGACGTTGCGATAGAGGCGTCGGACATCACGCTGATCCGCGGCGACCCTCGTGGTGTCGCACTGGCAATGCGCCTGAGCAAGCAGACGATGCGGACGATCCGCCAGAACTTGTTCTGGGCCTTCTTCTACAACGTCGCGCTTATCCCTGTAGCGGCCGGCGTGCTCTACCCGGTGTTCACGCAATCCGGCGTCCCGGACGTCCTTCAGCCCTTTCTTGGCCATCACGGCTTCCTCAACCCGATGCTGGCCGCGCTAGCTATGGCGTTTAGCTCCGTCTCGGTGATGCTCAATTCTCTTCGGCTGCGTGGCTTCCGCCCGATCGGGTAGACTGTGGCCGCCATGGCTGAGTACTACAACGAGCCGACAGCGCTGACGAAGCTCATCAACTCCACGTTGAGGCAGCTCGCTTCGATCGGCCTCTCGCCGCGCGATACCGTGGCCGTGCAGGTGCGCGGCCGGAGGTCGGGAGAGATGCGCTCCAACGTTGTGACCTATGTCGAACACGACGGCGCGCGCTACCTCGTCGCGCCGCGCGGCACCACGGAGTGGGTGCGCAACGTTCGCGCTGCAGGCGGCGAGGCGTCGTTGAAGCACGGGCGGTCGCAGCCCGTGCGGCTCGTCGAAGTGCCGGATCCGGAGCGGCCGCCGGTCATCCGTGCGTATCTCAAGAAGATGCCGGGCATGGTCCGTCGGGAGTTTGGCGTGGAGGCGGACTCCTCCGACGCGGATCTCGAACGCATCGCGCCGCGCCATCCGGTGTTTCGCATCGTAGACGCCGCGACATAGCCTGCCGTCGCTGGCCACGGAAGAGGCCTGCAATTGAATTCGCCCGAACAGCCGCTCTCGATCTCTCAGCGGCTGGTTGGCGTGGCGAGGAGGGGTACCGGCGGGTCTTCCAGGTCATCTCCACGCTCGGGCTTCCTCCCAGGTTTGTGATTCAGTTAGAGGTGAAAGGTAGACGCTCCGGCCAAGTCCGTTCGACAGTCCTGCTAACCGCCGACTACGAAAGCGCTCGCTACCTGGTGTCGGTGCTTGGCGATAACTCGGAGTGGGTCCGGAACGTGCGTGCAGCGAACGGACACGCTGTCATCCGCCACGGCCGGCGCCGCAGAGTCCTTCTCGAAGAAGTGCCCGTCGCTGAGCGCGCGCCAGTCCTCAGGGCCTACCTCAAGTGGGCGCTGGGGGCCCGCGCCGTTCTCCAGCTCGGCCCCGGCAGCCCTATCGAGGAGTTCCAACGCATCGCGCCAAACCATCCAGTGTTCCGCGTCGCAGACGCCTGATTCTCGCTATCCTTTGTCCGTGAACCCCCGCGCGCTAGTCGCGATCACCGCAGGACGCCTCGCCGGCGCGGGGAGCCGCGTGCTCCGTCGCGGCGGCGGCACGGCGGTCGCTGGCCTCGTCGCCCAGCGGATCGATCCGAAGCTCGTCGAGCGTTTGGCAGGGCAGCTCGGCTATGGCAACGTCATCGTTACTGGCACGAACGGCAAGACCACGACTGCGCGCATGCTGGCGGCGATCGCGGCCAAATCTGGTGTGCGGACCCTGGCTAACCCTAGCGGCTCAAATCTGATGCGCGGCGTTGCGACGGCGCTGCTCGACGCCACTGGCTCCCTAGGCGACGTTCGAGACGCCGGTCGCCGTCTCGGCGTCTTCGAAGTGGACGAAGCGACCGTGCCGGAGGTTGCCGCCGTGCTGCGACCGCGCATGATCGTCTTCACGAATCTTTTTCGCGATCAGCTCGACCGCTACGGGGAGGTCGATACCGTCGCGGCGCTCTGGCGATCAACCGTCGAGACGCTGCCGCCCGAAACGACGCTCATCCTGAACGCCGACGACCCAGCAGTTGCATCGCTCGCAAGAGAGGCGCCCTGCCGCAGCGTGACCTTTGGCATCGAAGACACGCGTGTCGCGACTGAGCACTTCGAGCACGCCTCCGACTATCGATTCTGTTTGATCTGCGGCACGGAGCTGGCCTACACAGCGTCGTTTTTCGGGCACGTTGGCCACTGGCGCTGTCCATCGTGCGGCAACGCTCGTCCGGCGCCTAACGTGCGCGCGACGTGTGTCGAGCTCTCGTCTGACGCCGCGCAACTCGCGATCGCCACTCCTTCCGGCGAGTTACGCCTGATGCTGCCCTTGGCCGGGCTATACAACGCGGCGAACGCGCTGGCGGCGGCTGCGGCTGCGCTCGCACTCGGATTCGAGCGGCCCGCGGTCGAAGCTGCGCTTACGTCGTTTCGTGCCGCGTTTGGGCGGCAGGAGCGCTTCGAGGTAGATGGCCGGAGTGTGATGGTGTTGTTGGGCAAGAACCCCACAGGGATGAACCAGGTGCTGCGCCTCATCGCGGATGCATCAGACGCCCCGCACCTGCTGCTATTACTCAACGACGGCATCCAGGACGGGCGGGACATCTCCTGGATCTGGGACACGGACTATGAGCTGACAAGATCCGCGGCCAACGTTGTCGTCTGCGGCACTCGCGCTGAGGAACTGGCGCTGCGGTTGAAGTACGCTGGCTTCAAGAACGAGCCGCAGCTCATCCACCAGGCCACTAGCGCGCTCGAAGCCGCGCTTGCGCGCACGCCACCCGGGGAGACGCTCTACGTCATTCCGACCTACACTGCAATGATCGAAGTTCGTGAGCTGCTGGCCAAGCGCGGCCAACGCGCGCATTTCTGGGAAGAGGGCTAGCATGCAGCTCCGCATCGCGCACTTGTATCCGCGGTTGATGAACATCTACGGCGACCGCGGGAACATCTTGTGCTTGACCAGGCGCTGCCGCGATCGCGACATCGAGGTCGAAGTCACTGAGCTGAGCATCGGTAACAAACTCGATCCCGCCGCGCACGACCTGATCTTCATGGGTGGCGCTCAGGACCGTGAGCAACGCTGGGTCGCAGAAGATTTGCGCGAGACCAAAGGCCCAGCGCTGCACGAAGCAGTCCAAGCAGGCGTCGTTGCGCTGGCGGTATGCGGCGGCTATCAACTGTTCGGGAAGTACTACCGTGAATCGACCGGCGCGCAACTCGAGGGCCTGGGAGTATTCGATCTCTGGACGGAGCACCCCGGCCCTGGCGCGCCGCGGTTGATCGGTAATGTTGTCGCTGAGCTCGATGATGGAACAACGCTGGTGGGCTTCGAGAACCACGGCGGCCGGACGTCTCTTGGGGAGGGCGCAGAGTCCCTGGCGCAAGTACGTTCCGGGCACGGCAACAACGGAGGCGACGGTACAGAGGGAGCGCGCTACCAGAATGCGTTTGGCACGTATCTGCACGGCTCCCTGCTTCCCAAGAACCCGCGCTTCGCTGATATGCTCATCGAGCTGGCGGTGCGCCGACGCTACGCCGACGATGTGCAGCTCGCGCCGCTCGACGACCGTGTGGAGGATGCCGCGCACAGCGCAGCGCTTAGCCTAGTAGGCTCGCGTAGGTAAGCTGCTAGAAGGGCAGTCCTTTCAGTCCCTGGACGCCCTTGAGCGCGGCGATCTCGCCCGTGTGTTGCGGTAGATGTGTCGCTAGGACCGCGGCGAGGAACCATTCCTTCGTTTGCTCACCGATCGGTGTCTGGGCCTTCTCAGCGAGCTGAGCGTCGGTGACGCTGGATAGGAACGCGTCTGTGTTGGCGAAGACCGCGTCAGCGTATTCCTTGAACTTGGGGTAGTCCATGTTGAAGGTCTTTGCCCAGTCGCCCAGCGACGGCTGGTCGCCGGGAAACGTTGTTTCCGTCTTCTCTTCCCACCCGCCCGAGCTGAACATGGTTGGCTTCCCCTGCATCATGCCGTTGATGATTGTGTCTTCGGACCAGACGATGTGTGCGTACACCGCGGCTATCGAGTTGATCGTTGCGCCTGGGACCGCCTTGTTTAGCGCGTCGCCGCAGTCGCTCATGATCCCGCCGAGGGCGCCGTGCCAAAACCCGAGTTGTAGCTTTACCGTTTCCTGGACGTTCATTTGCTTCCTCCATGAACCGCGAGGCGTGTACCCCCAACTTACTTCCTGTGCTGCCGGCCACCACGCGGCGCCCAGTACTGCACGTTATACAATCGGAGCCCGTTTCACCAACGGTTGCCTAGCCGACGGCAGAGGCGCGGTAGAGGCGCACGGGCTCCGGGATGCCCTTCATCACGACAGGGCCGATCTCATCGAGCCAGACGTTGTTGAGCTGGCCGTCGGCGAGCTCTCGGGTCGCGTTAGAGAGCAGCACCTCGCCCGGCCCGGCAACGTCCACGACGC
>JBKKBW010000309.1:0-1763 GCA_046713635.1 Dehalococcoidia bacterium | reverse complement strand
GGTGCGCACCTTTTGGGCCTTGAGGTAGTAGGCGTCGTAATAGCCGGTTGAAAGCGCGTAGGTACCGAGCATGATGCGGCGCTTCACTTCGTCGCCGAAGCCATTACCGCGCGTCCTCTCCATGTTGTCCCACATACTTTCGCCGTCCTGGTACGAGTAGCCGTAGCGCACACCGTCAAAGCGGGCGAGGTTCGCCGATGCCTCGCTCGGCGCGATGATGTAGTAGCAAGCGAGCGCGTGCGACGTACTCGGCAGCGAGACGCCCCACTCGACCGACGCGCCTAGCTCCTCAAGCTTCGCCACGGCCGCTTCGATGACAGCGCGGACGCCAGGATCAATGTTGTCCGGCACGTACTCCGCCGCGACGCCGATGCGCATACCACGAATATCGCCCGTAAGGGCGCTCGTGAAGTCGGGCACGGCGAGCGGCGCTGATGTCGCGTCGCGAGCATCGTGGCCGGCGATCGCGTTCAGCGAAAGTGCGCTGTCGCGGACGTTTTTCGTGATCGGCCCGATCTGATCGAGCGAGCTGGCGAACGCGACAAGGCCATACCGGCTCACGCGGCCGTACGTCGGCTTCAGCCCGACGACGCCGCAGAGCGCGGCAGGCTGCCGGATGCTGCCGCCGGTGTCGGAGCCGAGCGAGACGAGCGTCTCGTCAGCAGCCGTCGCGGCCGCTGAACCCCCCGACGAGCCGCCCGGCACCCGACCAAGCGACCAGGGGTTGCACGTGGGGTGGAACGCCGAGTGCTCGACCGAGGAACCCATGGCAAACTCGTCCATGTTGGTCTTGCCGACGATCACGGCGCCTGCGTCGCGCAGCCGCTCAACGACGTGCGCGTCGTACGGCGGGACGAAGTTCCCGAGGATGCGCGAGCCGCACGTCGTACGGACGCCGCGTGTGCACATGTTGTCTTTGACGGCAATGGGCACGCCGGTCAGTGGCCCGCCCTCGCCCGTCTCGATGCGTTCGTCAGCTTGGGCAGCCGCGGCGAGCGCCTCTTCCTCCATCACCGTAATGTACGCACCGACCTTGTCATCGACGGCGTGGATGCGATCGAGGACCGCGCGCGTCAACTCGACCGAGCTCACCTCTCGCCTCGACAACAGGTCGGACGCTGCAGCGGCGGTCAGCTTTTGGAGGTCCTGTCTCACTCCAGTACCGCCCTCACCCGAAAGAGACCGTCCTCCGCCAGAGGCGCGTTCGCGAGGGCATCCTCGTGTGTCAGCGAGGGGCGCACTTCGTCATCGCGCATGACGCTCTCGAGCGGCAACGGGTGGGATGTTGGCTCAACTCCCTCGGTGTCAAGCGCCTGTAGTGTCTCGAAGTGAGTCAGGATGTCGGAAAGCTGCTCCTGGAACTTCGCCACGTCCGCGTCGCTCATCGCAACGCGTGCCAAGTGCGCAATATGGAGCACCTCTTCTCTGGTCAATGCCATTGGCAGGCTCCTAGATGTGACAGTGTCTTACAAAGGTACCAGGTTGCTTCCGCTCAGCATCAGCACCTTGTTAGCATGAATACAGGGTGGAGGCGAGCAAAGGGGAAGATGGAAGCCCCAGCAACACTAACCCGAGAGCAAGTCGCGCTTGGCAACCCTAGCTTCGTCTGGCGGACGGGGCAGGACCGCCGTCTCAATCTGATCCGCCGTTACGTTCGCCTGGAGGGCACGCGTGTGCTCGATATCGGGTGTGGCGTAGGTACGTACGTGCGGAAGCTGGGCGAGTTGGCCGCACGCGCGTATGGCATCGATATCGATACAACC
>JBKKBW010000308.1:0-2850 GCA_046713635.1 Dehalococcoidia bacterium | reverse complement strand
AGTGTGTGAGGGTCTTCACGGCTGGCTCCTCATCGGCACGTAGACGTCGTTCACACCCCTGATCGGCGAGAAGAAGAGCCAGGCGGCGGCGAGTATGCCACCGGCCCCCGCGAGCCAGAGCGTTTCGCGCACCCCGATGGACTGGGCGAGGACGCCTGCGACGAGCGCGCCGGCTGGCAATAGTCCGGTCTGGACGAGCACCATGCTGGACGTGACGCGGCCGAGCAATCGCTCGGGTGTGATCGACTGGCGCAGGCTGGTCGACGTGATCTCGTAGGTCGCCCAGAATGGATCGCCGAAGAGCTGCGCGGCGAAGACCATCGCGAAGGCGAGCGCGGGCGGTCCCTCGGCGAGCGGGATCAGTACGCCGAGCGGGACGAGCTTGCAGATAACCAGCGTCCGCCCGATGCCAAACCGTCGCGTCATGCGTCCGGCGAGCAGGGAGCCGCCGAGCGAGCCGATACCACCCGCGCCGATGGTGATGCCGACAATGAGCGGCGAGAAGCCGAGCGTCTCGATCAGGAACAGGGCGTAGAGCGCTTGATAGAAGCCTCCGAAGAATCGTCCGGTCCCGTTCGCTGCCGTGAGTGCTCGCAGGATACGATCGTTCCAGACGGCGCGCAGGCCCTCGGCGACTTCCGCACGCATGTTGGGCTGCTCGACACGCAGAACGCGGCCGTCGCGGTGGCGGATCGCGCCGACGCAGGCCGCGGACCAGAGAAACGTGAGCGCGTCGATCAGTGCTGCGCCTGGGCCGCCCGCGGCCTGGACGATAGCTCCGCCGATCGCCGGCGATCCGATCTCGGCTACCGACTCGCTTGCGGAGAGCTTCGCGTTGGCGTCGAGCAGCTCGCCGGGCGGCACGAGCGCGGGCAAGTACGAGCGATACGCAATGTCGAACACGACGTCGAGCAGGCCGAAGACGAACGCGACGGCGTAGAGCTGCTCGATGTGGAGCGTCCCGAAGACGGCAGCGGCCGGCACGGTGAGCAGCGCGACAGCTCGGCCGGCGTCGGCGACGATCAGGATCGGACGCAGCGGCAGTCGGTCGACCCAGACGCCGGCCGAGAGCGCGAACAACGGCGCGGGCAGGCCCTGCGCCATCGCCAGCAGGCCGAGCTGTATCGGCGAGGCGTGCAGGTAGACGAGCGCGGTCAGCGACAGCGCGCCGAACATCGACCCGAACGACGAGACGGTCTGGCCCGCCCACAGCTTTAAGAAGTCGGGCTGGCGGCCGAGCCCCCTGATGTATGAGAGCACAATGGTCCCTCTTTTCCAGACGCAACGATGCGTAAATCCGCATGAACCGACGGATCAAGAAGGGGGCGTGAGGGCGGAAAAAGTCGTCAGCCAGTCAGCCTGTAGGGGCGGGTCTTGACCCGCCCTTGACGCCGAATGCGTCGCCGGACGGTCGCCGTTTGCCGATCAGCTGTCAGCTATCGCGTAGGGGAGGGAGCTGTGCTGCCTCCGGGGTCGAGGTCGCCCTCATCAGAGAGGGCGCTAGGACGCCCTCATCAGAGAGGGCGCGCCCTCTACGCCCGGTAGGTTGTGATGGTGGAGCGGTAGCGAACCTGCATTTCGTAGACCTCTAGCGGGTAGCGTAGCACACAACCAGGCCCCTCTCGAGCGGAGACGAGAGCTAGGCGGGTCGAGTCCTGCCGCTGCATTGTCCGTAAGTGGCGGCGTGTAGTGTTGCGCTTGGCTGTTGGTCATCCGTTGGTGGTATAGGAGAACGTGACCGAGCAATCCGGCCTCGATTTGCTGCGACCGAACGGGCCGGTTGGGTTCGGAGGCATTCCCGATGGTTGCGTGTTGCGGTTTTACGAAGAGCCGGACGAAGAGCGGCTGGTCGATCTGCTGATCAAGGCGTATCCGCGCTGGCCGGCCGTGGGCATCTCGGTGCCTGCCGTTGAGTATCTTCGTTGGAAACTGCGCAGCCGGCCGAACGCCCTGCGCTATCACGTCGTGGCGGAACTGGGCTCGCGGCTTATCGCGTGCCGGTTCTTTCTGCTCCAGGACGTCAAGTTCGGCGACAAGGTCTTAGGCGTGCGGCAGGGGGTCGACACGACGGTGCACACGGAATTTCAAGGGCGCGGGTTGATGACGGCGCTCACGTACCCAATGCCGGAGCGGCTGCGGGAGTTCGACGCTGACTTCAGCGTGCGATCCGGCCTGGAAGCAATGGAGCGCGCGGTGCGCTATGACGAGCGAAAGAACTTCTACGCCAGCGTTGACGTTCTGCGCTGCAAGGTCGACAAGCGTTCGTCGCATGACTCCGCCCCAAGCGCATGGAGCATTCGATCGGCGCCGGCGTTCGACGAACGGATCCGGGGGTTTGCGGCCGAGGCGTCGGCGCCGTTCTGGCTGATAGTGGAACGGACGCCGGAGTACCTGAACTGGCGGTTTGCGGACGCCCGGGCGGGCGCGTTTACGATTCGGCTGGCGGAGGCCAATGGCCTGATCCTGGGCTATCTGGTGCTGCGCATGTCGGGGAGCCGTGGCTACATTGCGGACCTGCTCGCGCTGCCCGATCGGGACGACGTCGTAGCGTCGCTCGTGGAGGACGCACTCGTGCAGTTCCGTGCCAGCGGCGTCTCGTCGGTCGAATGTTGGTCGACGCGCAGTCATCCGTACCGCGAGGTGCTGGGCCGGCACGGTTTCGACGAAAAGCGGCGGACAATGCAGTTCTACTGCCAGCCGATTCGCGTGCCGGACGCGGTGGTCGAGCCGTTCGGCGGCCGTGACGCGGTGATGCACCTGGTATCGGGCGACACAGACCTGGTGTGAAGCAGAGACGCGGCGGCGCACGGGATTAGCAGCAGGTTGGCACACGTGACAGAGGTGCTGGCC
>JBKKBW010000307.1:0-5810 GCA_046713635.1 Dehalococcoidia bacterium | reverse complement strand
ATTGATGGCGGCCGCAGCGTGCTCGACATCAATGACAAACGATGAGCCGCCGACGGACGTGCCATCCATGTATGAAGGCTGAATACCGAGATACTCGGCGAGTCCCATGACGGAGGGCCCGGCGGTGAGCAGGCCATCCACATCGGAGAGCTCCAGGCCTGCGTCCGCGAGCGCGTTCTTCGCACCCTCAGCGTGAAGCTGGAGCGCGGTCTTGCCCGGACAGATACCGATTTCGTCTGACTCGTCGACGCCAACGAGGGCGACGCTGCGATGCAGCGTCACTTGGCGGCACCGCTGGCTGGACGGAAGACGGGCAGGCTGATCTCCTCGCTGAGTTCGTGAAAGGTGACTTCCAAGGGCATATCGCACGTGATCTTCGCCGGGTCGGCCTCGATATCGACGAGGTTGGTCAGCATCCGCGGGCCCTCTTCGAGTTGCACGATCGCCGTGACATAGGGCGGCTCGAAGCCGGGCGACTGCGGTCGATACTGGATCGCGAACGTGTACAAGGTCCCTCGACCGCTACACGTGCGCCACTCGATCTCCCAACTGAAGCATTTGGGGCAGAAGGGCCTGGGATAGAAGAAGAACTGCTCGCAGCGCAAGCAGAACGGCAGTGAAAGCTCGTTTCGCTTGCACGCGTCCCAGTACGGCTTCGTCTCTGGAGATGGGCTCGGCGTGAATCGCTGTTGGTTCATGCGCGTTAGGCAGCGCCATGTGGGGCGCCGAACCGTATACTATAACGTTTACGTGAGATGCGCAAGGCGCAGTTTTAGGCGCCTTCCAGATGAAAGTGATAGCTGACGCCCTGCGTCGAAATTGGATTGAGTTGGAGTTGGATTGGCGCTGATATGATCATGCGCACATCATCCTTGATGTAGCTGTGACAGGTTACGAAACTGGCGGAGCAATAGTTCTGCATGTCCTCGGCTTGCGGGTCCGGGGGATCTTCCTTCTCCCAGCCCAGCTTCGGGATCTCCTCCGCGTAAAACTCGAGGACGTCGTCCTTCGTCACCGACGAAGACGCGAGGAACATCCGTCGGTCGTTCTTGAACGTTTCGATGTCACCCCGGACTAGCGTGGCAGGGCCCACGGCGCCATCGTTCGGTCCGTCGATGGTCGATCCTGGGTAGAACGCCAGCGTTTCGTAGATGTCCCTCAGATTCTCAGGCTCATCGTCGCCACCACCGCACCCGGTCACAAAAACGAGCGCTGCCATGAGTGCTAGCAGCATTGGGGTACGCAAACTGGGGGTAATTTGGCGCAGACTCTTCATGTCATGTAGGTTAACCATTTGATTTGGCTTGACGCCAGGAGAATGCCAGTGGCATACTTCCGCGTTGGCTGGCGTATAGTTCCCCTCCCCGACATTCTAGTTTAGCTAAGCGAGCCTCTTCCCACGGGAAGAATCGCTGCGCGCAAAGGAAGGCTCATGGCAGGGATCGCCCGCCGTTCATCACGTGGTTGGATCTCCAGCGCCGTTGCTCGAGTGGCCCTGCTGGGAGCGCTCGTGGCCGTCGCAGCCTGGGCTCTGCTTGGCCCCGAGCCCACGAGGCCTCAGTCTGCAGATGCGGCGGGGTGCGCGCCGGCTCGTCCCCACGCGTTTGGCACGTTTGTCGAGGCCATCGAAACGCCTCATGGTCCCAGGTCCTATCGAGTACACGTGCCGTGGTCATACGATGGCACACGCGCGGTGCCTCTCCTTCTCAGCTTCCATGGGCTGACAGCAACTGCCGCTGACCAGGAGTACTTCAGTGGTTTCTCCGGTCTGTCGGATAGCAGTGCAGGCGGATTCATCGCGGTGTATCCACAGGGCAGCACAAGTAGTGCAATGCCTGTAAGCCACTGGAACGCGTGGCAGCTGGCAGCGCCAGAGGTTGGCGATGTGGCGTTCGTGGACCAGTTGCTGGATCGCCTGCAGTCCTTGCTCTGCATTGATCGATCACGGGTCTACGCGAACGGTGCGTCAAACGGCGGGATGATGGCTGTGCGGCTGGCGTGTAGTCTGTCCGAGCGGATCGCGGCAGTATCGACAGTTGTTGGCCTGTATTACCCACCAATGTCGCTAACGCCGTTCCCCAATCCGAATGAAGCGTGTCCTGATTCACGGCCCGTGCCACTAATCGCTTTTCACGGTTCGGGCGACCAGGTTGTTCCCTTCCAGGGTGGTGATGGTCTCTGGAATTTCCGGCTCCCGGTCGACGATCCGGCCGGCGGCGAAAGCGCCCTCTTGACATGGGCACAGCACAACGGCTGCACGGGCGGACGCAGCGAGCATCAGCTTGGTCCTGAAGCGAGCCTTGTTTCGTACGAAGGCTGCAACTCCGACGCGACCGTCCAACTGTATGTTGTTCACGGAGGCCCGCATACCTGGCCCCAGCTGGCGCCGGATCCCGTCACGGGCGAGCGGGCTGTCGATGCAACGGCGCAGTCCTGGCTATTTCTGGCACAACACACGCTGGACGCGGAAAGTGTGCAAGCGGGCTCAGGCAGGTTCGAATCCATTGTTATCCAGCATGATCTACCGGAACCGGTGGATTTCGCGTTCGCACCCGATGGGAGGGTCTTCGTAGCGAGCCGCTACGGAGACGTACGTATCATCCAGGATGGCGCACTCCTTCCCGATCCCTTCGTTACGCTTCCCGCCAACACGTCCGTACAACGTGGGCTGATGGGACTGGCGTTAGACCCAGACTTCGCGAGTAACGGCTTCGTCTACTTGTACTACACTCACGAGCACAATCCCTCGGATCCAACCGGACCGAAGACAGGGCGGCTTATTCGCGTGACCGCGGAAGGCAACACAGCGCTGCTAGGAAGCGACGTCATCCTGTTAGGCACCGCGGCCGATGACGCAGCCAGTCCGTCCTGCTCGAACTTGCCAGCGGGCTCGGACTGCCTGCCTGCGGACGGCTGCTGCCATGTGGGCGGCGCGCTTCGCTTCGCACCAGACGGTACCCTCTTTGTTTCAACGGGAGACGCTGCGGTAGAGGGCGACGCAATGTTGCATGCGCAAGACCTGGACAGCCTTGCTGGAAAGATACTCCGCGTTCTTCCCACGGACGGCAGTGCTCCTTCAGACAACCCGTTTTATACGGGTGATTCGCAGGCGAATCGGTCTAAGGTCTGGGCCTACGGACTTCGCGAACCCTTCCGAATGGCTATCCAGCCAGGAACCGGATTACCCGTCGTTGGTGATGTGGGTTCCGTTTACGAAGAGGAGTTGAACGTCGCCTTCGCTGGAGCAAACTTTGGTTGGCCCTGCTACGAGGGCACAGCACAGCACGTCCCACAGAACGGCCTGCAGGGTTGCCAGGATCTCTATCGCAGCGCGGTGCCCATCGCGCATCCCTCGTATACGTACTCGCACAATGAAACAGCGGCCATCATCGCTGGCGTGTTCAACGACGGCGCAGCGTACCCATCCGATTTCGCTGGGGCCTTCTTCTTCGGCGATTTCAACCGAGGCGAGATCAGGACAGCTCATATTGATCCGACCGGCCAGTTGGATCCAACTACCCTCCAAGTACTCGTTGACGACAGTAATGTTCACCCGTTCCTTCGTAAGGGACCGGTGGATTTCGAAGTGGGGCCGGAGGGTAACATTTACTACCTGTCTCTGCCGCTCTGGGGTGGTCAGGGAGAGCTACGCGCCCTGAGGTGGGCTGGCAGCATCCTCAGCCCGACCGCAGAGGTCGTCGCGATCCCACCCTCTGGTCCGGTCCCACTGACAGTTCGTTTCGACGCCAGCGCATCGCATGATCCCGATGGTCAAGCGCTGGCGTATAGTTGGGACTTCGGTGATGGCGGGTCGTCGAGCAGCGCAGCCCCCGCCCACACATATGCGGTCGAGGGTCGTCATGCGGTTACGCTTACGGTGACAAACAAGGACGGAGCTAGCGATTCTCAGACGCTGGAAGTCCAGGCCGGTGTCCCTCCGAGAGTGACTATTACTGGGCCCGCGTATGGTGATTCCTCAGGAACGGGAGCGGTCATCTCATACAGCGGTTTCGCGATCGACGGAAAGAGCGGACCACTGCCGTCAGGGGACCTAATCTGGTCGGTCCTTCTGCATCACTGCGAACTCGGCGATAGCTGGATCTGTCATTGGCATTCCTACCAACATTCATCGGGCAAGGACACAGGGGCCCTGATCATGCCCAATCAAGGTGATGACGTTATGTACCTTGAGTTCCAACTCTCAGCCACGAACAGTCGCGGTGTGACCGGCACGGCGAGCGCGTTTATCGGACCGGACGGCGACCGAGACGGGCTCCTCGATTTCCAGGAGGCGCTCTTCGTGGGAACCGATCGTTTCGATCCTGATACCAACCACAATGGCGTCCTGGATGGCGACGACGACTTCGATGGCGATCGATGTACGAATGTTACGGAACTGGGGCCAGATCCAATGGGCGGCGGTATGCGTGATCCCCAAGACCCCTGGGACTACTTCAATCCAAGTGGAGATGGGCGAAATCGTACAGACGACATCCTGGCCGTAATTAACCATTACTTCGTTTCGGACTCAGCGCCAGGCTACTCCACCGCCTTCGATCGCGGTGGTTTCCATGGGCCGAACGCATGGGACCTGAGACCGCCGGATGGACAGGTGCGCATCGATGACATTCTGGCGGCAGTCCGTTCGTACCTGCAGGACTGCCCCTAGCCTGAATCTGCACACCTTGTTTTGCCTAGATAGGTGCTGTGCTATACTCCCGTAGCTTACGCGACGAATTTCACAAAGTAGGAGAGCTCCGTGCTGGAAGAATTCGGACGCGCTGGGTTCTTGCTCATCTTCGCACTGGCGTTTCCCCTCATTCCTATAGTCGCCTCTGTCGCCTTCGGAGTGCTGAAGCTCCGTCCTAGCCGCCCTGACCCGATCAAGGAGGCCACGTATGAGTGTGGCGTGGAAACCGAACAGGGTGATGCCTGGGGTCAATTCAACGCACGCTACTACGTAATCGCGCTGCTGTTCGTTGTTTTCGATGTGGAAGTTGTCTTTCTCTATCCCTGGGCGGTCGCGTTCAGGCAGCTCGGGCTCTTTGCCTTCGTAGAAGCGGTGCTTTTCATCGGAATACTTCTGGTGGGCTACCTCTACGCCTGGCGCCGTAAGGCGCTGGAGTGGGTGTAATGCCTACCGCCACTATCAGCCTCTCCGGGGCTGAGGTCGCCGAACGTATTGACGCGACCGCTGTGGTGAGCGTCGCACCTGGATATGTGGAGGTGCGGCCGGAGCGGCTCCTAGACGTCTGCCGGTTTCTGCGTGACGATCGTGCTACTGACGGACGTTTCCTCAACTCTATTAGTGGCGTTGATAAGTACGACTACTTTGAGGTTGTCTACAACGTATCGTCGCTCTCGCACAATCACACGTTCAGCCTCAAGGTCAGAGCAGATCACGATCAGCCGGACGTGCCTTCGGTGGTCTCTGTATGGCACGGCGCCCATCTGCAGGAGCGCGAGATATACGACCTGCTGGGGATTCGCTTTTCAGGGCACCCTGATCTAAAGCGCTTGTTCCTCTGGGAAGGCTTTCCAGGCCACCCGCTACGCAAGGATTTCATGAGTCTGCCAGGCGGCGAGCACCCGGGCTTGCAGCGATTTCCAAAGGAAGACCCGCGCGCGTGGGGCGGTGAGTTTCGTGACGATTAAGACCGAACCGCTAGTCGTCAATATCGGTCCGCAACATCCATCAACGCACGGTGTCTTCCGCATGCGCGTCCATCTGGACGGCGAAGTGATTACTGATGCCGAAATGGTCGTCGGGTACTTACATCGCAGCATGGAGAAGCTTGCGGAGGAGCGGA
>JBKKBW010000306.1:0-7799 GCA_046713635.1 Dehalococcoidia bacterium | reverse complement strand
TCCCCTCTCCCGCATGCGGGAGAGGGGTGGCGCGAAGCGGCGGGTGAGGGAGGATACGACACCAGCGCTACAATCCACGCATGCCTCCCCAACGCTGTGGCTGGACGAACGGCGCGTCAGCGCTGATGCTCAAGTACCACGACACGGAGTGGGGCGTGCCGTCGCACGACGACCGGCACCTGTTCGAGATGCTCACGCTGGAGGGCGCGCAGGCGGGCCTGACCTGGAACACGATCCTCAACAAGCGCGAAGGCTATCGACGGGCGTTCCGCAACTTCGAGCCCGCGAAGGTGGCTCGATTCGGCGCGAAGGACGTCGAGCGGCTGATGGGAGATGCGGGCATTGTGCGCAATCGCATGAAGATCGAGGCGACGATCGCCAACGCGAAGGCGCTGCTCGCGGTCCAGCGCGAGTTCGGCTCGTTCGACGCCTACATCTGGAGCTTCGTCGGCGGCGCGCCGCGCAAGAACCGCGTCCGCTCGATGCGCGACCTCCCTTCCAAGACCGAGCAGTCGGACACGATGAGCACGGACCTGAAGAAGCGCGGCTTCAAGTTCGTGGGCTCGACGATCTGCTACGCGTTCATGCAGGCAATCGGGATGGTGAACGACCACGAGGTGGGGTGCTTCCGGTACAATCTGTCATTCTGAGCGCAGCGAAGAATCTCGTTTGAAGTGCTGCCAATCGTAGCTTATTACGTCTACATCCTCGCGAGCCATAACAAGCGGCTGTACATCGGCATGACAAACAGCCTTGAGTCTCGCGTGTTTCAGCACAAGACCGGAGATGTCCCAGGTTTCACGAGCCGGTACAGGATCACGAAACTCGTCTACTGCGAGGAGTACAAGTACGTTCAGGATGCGATCGCACGCGAGAAGCAGTTGAAGGGGCTCCTGCGAGCGAAGAAGATCGCCCTCGTTGAGTCGGTCAACCCGGAGTGGGATGACATAGCGGAACATTGGTACACATAGTGGAAAGATTCTTCGCTGCGCTCAGAATGACAAACGGGGTGCATTACATATGGACCTAAACCTCCGCGATCGCGCCGCGATCGTTACCGGCGGATCGCGTGGCATCGGGCGCGCGATCGCACTGACGCTGGCGGACGAAGGCGTCCGCGTCGCAATCTGCGCGCGCGGCGAGGACGCTCTACGCGCCGTCGAAGCCGAGCTGCGCGCGTGCGGCGTCGATGCACTCGGCATAGTCGCGGACGTGACGCGCGCGGACGACATCGAGCGCGTCGTCGCGGAGACTGTTGGTCGGTTCGGACGGCTCGACATCCTGGTGAACAACGCGGGCGGACGTGCACGCGAAGACACCGACGAGGTGTGGGAGATGGTGTACCAATCGAACCTGCTGGCCGCCGTGCGCGCGACGCGCGCCGCAGTGCCGCACATGAAATCGAGCGGCGGCGGCAGTATCGTCCACATCGCGTCGATCTACGGGCGAGAGTCGGGCGGCCCGCTCGCCTACAACGCAATGAAGTCGGCCGTGATCGCGCACTCAAAAGCGATGGCGCTGGAGCTGGCACCTGACATCCGCGTGAACTCCGTCGCGCCGGGGGCGGTGGCGTTTCCGGGAGGATCGTGGGGCCGTCGATTGGAGGAAGACCCCGAGGGCATGCGGGCGTTCGTCAAGCAGAACATACCGATGGGTCGCTTCGGCACGCCGGAGGAGATCGGGAACGTCGTGACGTTCCTCTGCTCCGACAAGGCGTCGTGGGTCACCGGCGCCTGCATCAACGTCGACGGCGGGCAGAGCCGGTCGAATATCTGACGCCCTTTCCACGAATCGGCCACGGATTGACACAGATGAACACAAATTTTTGCTTAGTTTAGGCCGCGGCGTAGCGCGATCCGCGCGATTCTAGTGCTTCATTCAGATTCGAATACCTAACCGAAGCGTCGCCTGCTAGGATCACCCTGATGCCCGCAGATCGAAGGACTCGATACCTCGGCCGGCTGCTGCTCGACTCGATAAACGAGCGCTATGGCGCCAATTTCGCGCTTGCGGGCCGTGAGCCTGTCGAAGGGTCGCCGGACGGAGTTCTGCTCGCCACTGACGGCGCCCGCCGCTTGGGCCTCTACGTCGCGCCGATGTGGGAGGAGGACGCCACCTGGGACGAACGCCTGTCGCGCACGGAGGAGCGTCTAGCAGCCATCAGCGACGGTGGGTACCTGCTCTGGGTACCGCCAAAAGCGACCGTGCCGGTCGATGAGCCAGACGCCTCGTACTTCGTCCAGCGAGTGACGACCGGTGCGGCGACGCTCCAGGCCGGCGCGCGCACAGAGATTGCGTTTCCTGTGACGATTCGCCTCGCTAAGCTGCGCGAGGAAGGCGGCTACGCGTCGGTGGCGGGCGGGCTGAGCCGCTGGTGGACACGCATCACGGAGAACGTCACGGGCACATTCTCCGTCGATAGCAACGCTGTGCATCGACTAACGATGGACGGCGCAGCGCGGGAGGAGCTATGGCAGACGATCGGACGGCTGTCGAACGGCATCAACGTTGGGCAGTCGGGGGAGTTCGAAATCGAGGAGGCGTGGACGCTGCAACGGCTCCAGGACAGCGACGATAGCGGGACCGTGCTTGTCGGCGCGCCGCTGAACGTCGACCCGAACGACGGCGTGCTGATCCGCCGGATGGCGCGCAAGCGGCTTGCGGCGGCCAACGAATCGCTAGGCGCGCTCGATGTCGAGCTGCGTGCGGCCGGGCTGCTGGCTGCGTACGAGTACGCGGAGGTCGAGACGGCGAGCGGGACGCTGAAGGCGATCGATCCCGGCCTATACGCGCGTACGCAGATCGTGGCGCTGCTGGCGGACGGCGAAGTGAAGCCGATCTTCGCCCCGACCGCCATATAGTGCCATCTGGCGGTTGGAGCTATTTTGGCTTCCCGCTAGGATGTGCTCATGATTTCGACCCAAGAGACCCGCTCGTACGTGCCGCTTCGAAATTGGCGATGCTGACGAAATGCGTTCTTCCAAAACTTGTCCTCGAGCGAAGCGAAGGAACAAACTTCTCTCCCCGGAGGCGCCCGGCGTGTTCACAAAAAGTGGCCGAAAACGACCACCTTTTGAACGGGGTCAGCTTCGAAAAAAATAAAAATGAGAATTCAATTGGTAGTTGTCTTGACTCTGTTCTAGCGAGGTGGTTCGCCGCATGAGAGCGCTCGTTGGGCTGATCGGCGCGGGGAACATCGGGCGGTTCCATTCGCGCAGCCTACGCGGGATCACGCGCATGGGGCTGGTCGAGGCGGAGTACGTCGCGGTATGCGACCGCGAGATCGAACGCGCGAAGGGCTTCGCCGAGATTGCGGGCCTCAAGCTCGCCACCAGCGATCCGGACGAGCTAATCGCGTCGCCGCTCGTCAACACCGTCTACATCTGCGTGCCGACGGGCGAGCACAAGGCACTCGTTGAGAAGGCGGCAGCAGCCGGCAAGCACGTCTTCTGCGAGAAGCCGCTCGCCAAGACAGCGGCGGAAGCCAAGGAGATGTACGACGCAGTCCGCAACGCCGGAGTCCGGCATCAGGTAGGGCTCGTGCTACGCCACTCGCCGATCATGCTGGTGCTGAAGGAGATGATGTCCGACCGCGGGCTGGGCCGGCCGATGGCAGTCTGTTTCCGCGACGACCAGTTCTTCCCGATCCAGGGCCACTACGCGAGCGACTGGCGCAAAGATGTCTCGCTGACAGGAGGCGGCGCGCTGATCGAACACAGCATCCACGACATCGATATCCTGACGTTCCTGCTGGGTGACATCGCGAGCCTGCGCGCCGAGACGCGGAACTTCGCGGGCCACGAAGGAGTCGAAGATGTAGCATCGGTCACGCTGCACTTCGCGAACGGCGCGACGGGACAGCTCATGTCGCTCTGGCACGACATCCTTGGGCGGCCATCGAGCCGCTATCTGGAGTTCTTTTACGAGCGCGGATACTTCGCGACCGATCAGGATGTGTTCGGCGATATCCAGTACAACACGTACAAGACGAACGGCGCGGCGGTGATGCGTGACGAAGACATACGCCGCCGCTACCTCGACATGATGGGCCTGGAGGGCGATGACATCGCCATCGCGCTTGGCAAGTACTCCCTCGAGGACTACTTCTTCTTGAAGTCGATCAACGAAGAGCGATCCCCCTACCCTGGCTTCGACGTCGCCGTGCGCGCGCACGAGATCGTCGATGCGGTGTACAGATCGGCGGCGGACGGCGGGGACGAGGTGCAGCTACCGTGAATTCCGAAGGGCGACAATGGCCTCCGCTTACGTTCGACACGCAGCTCTTGTTAGAATCCGAGTCCCATGCCTGACGGTCTGCTGTCCGAAGTCACAATTCTCGATCTAACCGAGGGTGCTGCCGGGCCGTTCGCGACAAAGCACTTCGCGGACTTCGGGGCGCGTGTCATCAAAGTCGAGCGGCCGGGCCGCGGCGATCCAGCGCGGCGCGTCGGGCCGTTTCCGCAAGGCGCGTACCCGGACGCAGGCGCCCTGTTCCTCTTTCTCAACACCGGTAAGGAGGGCATCACCCTCGACATCGCCACGGCGACAGGGCAGCTGATGCTGCTCGAGCTGGTCGAACACGCAGACGTGGTTATCGAAGGCTCCACGCCCGGCTACCTCGACGAGATCGGGCTGAGTTACGACGCACTACTCCAGCGCAACCCTCGCCTGCTGATCACGTCCGTTACGCCGTACGGCCGGAGCGGCCCGTACGCAAAGCACCTCGCGACCGAGCTAACGGCATACGCGGCAGGCGGCCAGATGTCGCTCTGCGGCGACGCGGGGCGCGAGCCGCTCCTGCCGGCCGGACATCAAGCGTCGTACCAGCTCGGGATGCACGCCTTCGGCGCGACACTGGCGGCGTTGTATGCGGTCGGCATACAGGAGTTCGGCCAGAGCGTCGAGCTGGCAGCGATGGAGTGCATGGCAGCGACACTGGAGCTGTACCTACCAGACTACACGTACGTCGGGCGGGAGATTCTGACGAAGCGGCGCGGCAACATCTTTTCGTCGACGCTGGGCATCTTTCCCTGCGCCGACGGCCACATCGGCGTGCACATCATGGCGCGCAACTTCGCGTCGTTCACACGCGTGATGGGAACAGAGTGGATGGTAGAAGACGAGAAGTTCCGCACTGAACGTGACCGACTGGTCAACTTCGACGCGATGATCGCCCACGTGTACGGCTGGGCGGCGGAGAAGACGCGCGACGAGATCTACGAACGATCTGCGGAGGAGCGCTGCACACTTGCACCGATACTTACGATTCCGGAAGTGATGGAGCAGCCGCATCTTGTGGAGCGCGAGTTCTTCCAGACCGTGGATGATCCGCACGCTGGCACGCTGACCTATACAGGGCGGCCCTTTCGATCAGCCGTGGGCGGTTGGGAGCTACGGCCGGCGCCGCGGCTGGGTGAGCACAACAACGACGTGTATGGAGAGCTGCTCGATCTGTCTGCGAGCGATCTTGTGCGACTGCGGCAGGCGGGAGTGATCTAGTGCAGACGGGCCAGTTCACGCTTCGGGCCTTCCAGCCAACGGACGTTCCGGCGTTGCACGAGATCGACGTCGAGTTTCAAACCGAAGTCGTCTTCACAATGCCCGGCCGGACGCAACCGTATCGTCACGAGGACCTCGATGACATTGACGGCGTCTACCTAAGCACAGGCGGCGCGTTCTGGGTAGTCGAGACAGCGGAGAGGGAGATCGCCGGATACGGCGGCGTCATGCGTGTTGATCACGAGACTGCGCGGCTCCGCCGCTTCCGCGTGCGAGAGCCGTGGCGGCGGCAAGGCCTGGCTACCAGGCTCCTGCAGGAAGCGGAGCGCTTCTGCGCTGAGCATGGCTACCAGCGGATCACGTTAGGTACCACCGACCTGCAGCAGCCTGCGCAGGCCCTGTACCGCAAGCATGGCTACGTCGAGGTTGGCGAACAATGGCTAACGCCCGACCTGCGCGAAATCGAGTTCGAGAAGGTGCTGTCGTAGTGGACAGGCTGCCGCTGTTCAACATACGTGTACTCGATCTATCGAAAGTGTGGGCCGGACCGTACGCGACGCGACTGTTGGGCGACATGGGCGCCGAGGTGATCAAAGTCGAGGCGCCGAACTCGTGGGACCTGACACGCTCGCTTTCGCTGCTCCCGCCTGAGACCGAACGTCCGTACAACAAGGCGGGCTACTTCATGGAGTACAACCGCAACAAGTACGGCTGCATCATCGATCTGGCGAAACCAAAGGGACGCGAGCTCGCGCTGCAGTTGGTAGCGATGTCGGACGTTGTAGTCGAGAACTACCGCGCGGACGTGATGACTGGCCTGGGCCTCTCGTACGATGAGTTGCGTGCCGTCAAGCCGGACATCATTCTCGTGTCGATGCCGAGCCATGGTCTCTGGGGGCCAGACTCCGGCCGCATCGGGTACGGAACGCACATGGAGCAGCTAAGCGGCCTCGTGTCACTGACGGGGTACGTCGACGACATGCCGCACAAGAGCGGTGTCTCCTACGGCGATCCGGTCGCCGGGATGACGGCAGCCGCGGCGACGATCGCGGCGCTGCTGCACCGGCGCTGGACAGGCGAGGGTCAGCACGTCGAAGTCGCGCAGGTAGAGGCGATCCTGCCATTTCTGGGCGAACTGTTCATGGAGTATGGCGTGACGGGACAGGAGCCACCCCGTCGCGGGAACCGGCACCGCTCGATGGCTCCCCACGGCGTGTATCGATGCGCCGGTGAGGACTCGTGGGTGACGATCGCGGTCGAAAGCGACGCGCAGTTCGCGGCGCTGTGTAAGGCGATGGGTAAGGGTGAGCTTGCGCAGGATGAACGCTACGCCGACGTCGTGTCGCGCTATCGCAATCAGGACGATCTCGATCCGATCATCTCGGAGTGGACGGCGGGCTGCACGCACTACGAGGCGTCGGAGCTGCTACAGGCCGCCGGAGTGCCAGCAGAGCCGGTGCTGACGATCCCTGAGCTTGTCGTCGATCCGCACCTGACGGAGCGAGCTTTCTGGGAAGAGGTGACGCATCGAGAGTCAGGCACGTGGACGACGGAGGCGCCGGCGTGGCGCTTCTCGCGCGCGCCTGCGCACGTGCGGTTGCCCGCGCCTGCGTTCGGGGAGCACAACGACCACGTGTTCGGTGAGCTGCTGGGCCTGAGCCCGGACGAGATCGCTGGGCTTGAACGCGACGGAGTAACCTCGCGCGAGCCCGTCGCCGGACAAGATACCTAGAGCGCAGCTAGCCTAGGGACAGAGCTTTAGCTCTGTCCGCGTGTGTGCCTATACGAGTGCCACGATCACTTCCGCGAGCGCCGCTGCCGGATCCGACTCAGGGGCGACGCCAACGACATCCCGCTCTGGGAAGACAGCGCGGAGTTCTGCAACGACGATGTCTTCACCAACGGCGATGATAGCATCCAGCGAGCCGAGCTCGGCTTCCGCGCGCGCCTCGGCATCGATTAGCTGCGCGGGGTCCGACGCGTCGATCGCGAGGGCGAGGCCCTTGCGACCGATCGCCCAGAGTTCGTTGAGCGCGGAGTTGATCGCGAACTCCGCCTGCGTATCGAGGGTTAGACTCGCAATCGCAACGTCCGCACCCGCCTCGGCGAGGCCGACGACCAGCGCACGGCCGACCGTCGTTTCGCCGCCGATGATAAGGACGGCCCTGCCGCGCAGATCAGTGCTCATGCGTCACGCCTCTGCCGTGGCCATGCAGCACCCAATGCGAGAGCGGGATGGCGAGCCAGCAGAGCAGCGGACCGACCACCATCACGATGATGCCGCCCCACAACACAAACGC
>JBKKBW010000305.1:0-5358 GCA_046713635.1 Dehalococcoidia bacterium | reverse complement strand
GGTGATTACCGACACGTTTGGGCGGCCATGGCGCGAAGGGCACGTGAACTTCGCCATCGGCGTCGCGGGCATGCTCCCGCTGCACGACTACACGGGCGAGCACGACCCGGCGGGCTACGAGCTGCGCGTGACGAGCATGGCTGTCGCCGACGAGCTGGCGGCAGCGGCGGAGCTGGCGCACGGCAAGCTCGACCGCGTACCGGTGGCCCTGGTGCGCGGCTACGACTACCCGCGCGGCGAAGGCTCGTCGCGGGATCTGCTGCGCGATCCGGAGAAAGACCTGTTCCGGTAGCTCTGCTATACTGGGCGCACCCCACACAGCGATGCCCCCATCGTCTAGGGGACTAGGACGCTGCCCTTTCAAGGCGGAAACAGGAGTTCGAATCTCCTTGGGGGCACCAAACCGTCCTACGCCAGGTCTCGCGGAACCCAGGTCCCGTGAAAGCCGTAGGGGATGCGGCGTGGCATCATCACTTGCGCCACCGGCCCCTTCTCGATGTCGAGCGCATCGAGGATCGTCAGGTTACTCGCTTCGCGAGCGTGGTCGTAGACGACCGTGAGAAGCCATCCTTCGCCCTCACCGCTGCCGCCCGGGACGAAGAACGCCTCGCCACAATGGCGGTTGGTACCGGGGTGCCAGCGCCGCCAGTCGCCGGCGCGATAGTCGACGTGGGCGATGGCGCCGAGGTCGATGGTGTCGTCCACGCCGTTCACTTCGACGAACCAGCCGTGGCGGTGTGCTCTTCCCGAGTGGCGCCGGTCGTGCATGGGGAACTCGTGCTGCACCGTGCCTTCGAACACCTCGTCGCGGAACGAAAGCGCCTCGCCGGCCGTGTTGACGCGCCAGCGATGCAGATTCGGCGGGAAGCTCCCGAAGCGCTCGCCGTCCATCATGCGGTCGTAGCGGCAGACATCGATGACCACTTCGTCACCGTCGCGGAAGGCGTTGAGCTCGTGAAAGACGTAGGCAGGTTCGATGTCCACCCACTTGATTGCACTAGCCGGGCCGCCGAGCGGCATGACTCCGATCCGTGCGCCGTAGCTCTCGTCCCAGAGATACGGGAAGCCGTGCACATCGATGCCTCCGGCATCAAAGAGCACAGGCAACTCCCAGAACACGACGTCGCGCTCGGTGATAGCGAAGGAGTGGATCATCGTTGGGGCGCTCACTGCAACCTCTTCGCTGTGGATCAGGCGGCCGGTCTCATCGGCGATGTGGTAGGTCAGGTAAGGCGGCGCGAACCAGTAGCCGAAGAAGTGCATCCAGCCCGTAGCCGGGTCGATCTTGGGGTGCGCGGTGAAGGACGTGTTGAGCATTCCGCCGAAGTCGTAGACGCCGACCGTGGATAGGTCGTCGGGATCGATCTCGTACGGGAAGCCGACCTCGCCAGACGTGAGGAGGTGTCCCGCGTGGTAGGTGGGGCTCACGTTGCTGTTGTTGTTCCCTCCGATCGGCGGGCCGCTGTCGAGCGCACTCACGCCGCTCTCGAATAGGTTCGTACGCACGTAACGGTTCCGATACCAGACGGCCTTGCCATCGTTCAGGCGGATGCCGTGCAGCATGCCGTCGCCCAGGAACCAGTGCGGGTTGTCAGCGTCCTGCGGGTTGGAGCCGTTGCGGACGTAGATGCCGTTGAGCTCGGACGGTATCGACCCCTGCACCTCAAGGTTGGCGATGTCGAGCTCGTCGAAGACGGGCTCGAAGTTGTTCTGCAGCCACCACGGCCGGCCCGGGTCGAGTGCAAGCGCTTCGGGGCTCTCGCGGGAGGAGCCGCCACAGGAAGAGATCAACCACGGAGCTAGCGCGCCGGATGCTAGGAGTGCCGCGCCACGTAGGAACGCACGGCGGCTGACTGTTTCGCGGCTGAGGGCGTGACCGTACGTTTGGGGAGGCATTACGCTTCACTCTGCTTTGAGCGGCGTCGGGCGCGCTGTTGGAGCAGGCGACTGTAGAGGAGCAGGTCGCCGTCGCTGTAGGCGACTTCACCTTGCTCCGTCTGGCGCTTGATCGCCTTCATCGATGCTTTTGTGAGCGCGACCGGTAGCGGCGGATGGCGCGTGATCTTCGCGGCGAGTTCGCGCGCAGCAGCAAGCTCGGCGCCGTCCGGTACAACGTGCGTAACCAGCCCCCAATCGAGCGCTTGCTGCGCATCGAAGCGATCGCAGACCACCGTCATTTCGAGCGCGCGGGCGTGGCCGACTTCGCGCGCGAGGCGGGGTAGCGCGTTCCAGCTGAGCGGGATGCCAAGCTCGACTTCCGGAATGGAGAACCAGGCGCCTTCGCCGCCGATGCGAAAGTCGCAGCAGACGGCCCAGACCGCGCCACCCCCGACGGCGTAGCCGTTGATCGCAGCGATGCTGATCTGGTTGAGCGAATCAATGGCGTTGGAGCTGCGCGAGCCGATGCCGGACTGGTAACGTAGCTCCAGCTCGTTGTCGGGGCCAGGCTGCCCCCACTCCTTGGTGTCGGCGCCCGCCGAGAAGCACGCGCCTTCGCCTGTGAAGATGACGACCCGTGTCTCGAAGTCGGTCGCGAGCTTGTGGCAGACATCTTGCACGTCGATGTGCATCTGGCGGTTGATCGCGTTCCGCTTGTCGGGCCGGTTGAAGGCGACGGTCATCACCGCGCCATCTTGTTCGATCTTCAGCGTTTCGTAGCTCATGGCGATACTCCAGTCGAAGTGAGGTACGCGATAGTCTAGCAGGGCGGGCCACTGGCCAGGGCCTACCTTGACGCCGCAGGTAGGCCGGTCCGCGCCACTCACTTCCATGTCAGGCAGGGGACCAACTGACGGGCAGTCTTTGCTCTCGCGCAGTCGTCCGCGCGCTGCGCTAACATACTGCGAAGCGATGCCTCAAGAAACGCAGCAGGCCATATTTCAGGCACGGGGCTCCCTCTTCGCCCCCGCGGTGCTACAACAGTATCTCGAAGAGAAGCGAGACGAAGGTGTCCCAAATCGCGACGCCAGCCTCGAGGTGCTTCGAGCTTGGGTCGGGTCCGTTGCTGATAGGGGGAAGACAACTAAAGAAGGCAGCCTCGAACAAGCCTTCAACCACAAAATCCTGGGCGATGTCCTCGGCTATGTTCTGTTTCCTGCTGACAAAGCCAGCGCGTGGCCCAAACCAAAGAGCAGTGTCGTTGGAATCGCGGGCGAGCCAGACGTCACATTAGGTGACTTTCAGCTTACCGGCTCCGCAGTCCACTACGCCGTACTGGAACTTAAGACGCCCGGCACCTCCCTAGACTTGCCGCAACAACGCACCGACCGCAAGACGCCGGTCGAGCAAGCATTCGATTACGCAGAGCACATCCTCGGCGTCAGGTGGGTTCTGGTATCCGACATGCGAATCCTGCGCCTTTACAGCGTCGAGTCCAGGACTGACTTTGAGCAGTTCGATCTGCGAGAGTCCGCGCTTGGAGTTAACAGCGATCAAGAGTTCGACCGGCTCTACTTTCTACTTCATCACTCCTTTCTGATTGAAGGTGGCAGGTCCTCTGCCACAAGTCAGCTTCTCACAAAGTCATTGGATCGACAAATAAGAATTCGAGAGGCGTTCTATGGTGCCTACTACCAAATACGATCCGAACTACTTGATGCCGTGGGAAGCGCCGCCCGAAAACTAAAGCCGCGACCAACCAAACAGGAAATCCTCCAGGCAACACAGCGACTGCTCGATAGAATGCTCTTCCTCTATTACTGCGAGGATCATCCGAATCGCCTTATACCACCTAACACAGTCCGCGAAGTGACAGAGGCGGCACGCAGACTCCCAGGCGCTAGTGAGCATAGGGTATATGACTTCCTGAAGTCGCTATTTAGGGAAATTGATGAAGGAAGCTCAAAGACCAGCGGACTAAGGATCGCGCGGTACAATGGAGAACTCTTCAAACCGGACCCGATCCTCGACAATATTGATCTCCCGGATTCGCTGCACGACACGGACTTCGTCGGCGTTGAACCTGGTGGGGGGCAACGCATCGTGCGCGGTGTCTGGGGACTACACACGTTCGACTTTTGGCAGGAACTAAATGAGCACCTCTTGGGCCATATATTCGAAGAGTCTCTTTCTGACCTCGCAGAATTGGCCCACGGTGTTCTGCCTTCACTTAATGCCAAGCTTGCCGAGCGCCGACGCTGGGGCATCTATTACACGAGTCAAGTGTTGTCTGACTTTCTCGTTGAAGGCGTTCTGGAGGCACACCTTCGCGAGCGAAGTTTGGGTGCACCAGAGTTGGACGAAGCTGCGGCCCTAAATGAAGAGCTTGACGAGCTGGCGAAAATTCGAATACTAGACCCGGCCTGTGGGTCAGGTGCCTTTCTCGTTTCCGCATATCGGAAGCTACTCCAAAGGCAATCGCTCGCAACGGCAGGGCTTGGTCAGCTTCAACAAGCGTCAGGTTCTATGCAACTGGATTTCGGCGGCCAGCAGGCTGCGCTGAGCCGAAGTGCCCTTCTTCGCCGCTCCCTCTATGGAGCCGACCTACTACCCCAAGCCACTGAACTTGCGAAGCTCGCCCTTTGGCTTCGTTCCGCCAAGAAGGGCGAGGTAATCGCAACGCTCCAAGATAACATTGTTGTCTGCGACAGCTTGGAAATTACCGCGCTTTTCAAGAAGCTTGCGTCAAAGCCAAACAGCTTTGACATGGTGGTAGGAAATCCACCGTGGGGCGGCGAAATCCAGCAGACTACTTACAAAGACGCATGCAAGGTGCTTGGCCTGGATCAAAATCCGCGGTGGGACTCCTGGGAACTTTTCGTTGCGCTGGCGATTCATGCCCTGCGCGAAGGCGGACGTCTAGCCCTTCTGGTACCGGATACGATTTTCAGTCCTGAGAAGCATCGGATTAGGCGGCTTCTCGTTACGGCTACGAAACTTGAAAAGTTGCACAGTCTTGGCCCGGATTGGTTCGGGCCTAATGTCCGGATGGGCGCTGCCGCCATCCAAGCGAGAAGGGGACCGGTACCTGTATTCTCACAGTTCAAGGCACTTCTGTTGACAGGGGACCTGCGACGCCAGGCCATGAAGGGAGAAGTACCACTCCGTCAGATAGAGGCCACACTGGCAAGGGACATCCCTCAAGAGCGTTCCGTAGAGTCATCGACGGCTGAACTTGAAATCTTCAGGTCGCTAGAAGACGACGAGATCATGAACCGAATGAATTCCCGAAGCGTGCGTCTCGCCGAACTGTGTGACCGCGCGCGCGGTGAGGAGATGTCTAAATCTGGTCTGCTGTGGGTATGCCGGGCCTGCCTACACGTGACCACGCCAGGGAAGAAGCTGAAGGGTGCAGCTTACGACAAGAAGAAATGCCCAAGCTGTGGTTTGAACCTAACGATGGCCAACACCGATCTCGCG
>JBKKBW010000304.1:0-8371 GCA_046713635.1 Dehalococcoidia bacterium | reverse complement strand
CGGCAGGGCAGGGGCACCGTGTGCGTTGCCCGGGCAACGCACACGTTGCCTGCCAGCAATCGAGTGGCTACCGTACCGGGTAGATGAGCGGCCTACGTCTTCTCGGCCTAGTCTCGGTACCCATTGTGGTAATCCTCGCTGGGCTTCTTGTCATCCTGGCCTTCACCGGCACCGGCGACAGGGCGGACAAGGACAACCGCGGGCTGCCGGTCTACGCCAGTCCGACGCCAGTGCACGCGACGCTGACGCCGCGCCCTTAGTTCTTAGAGATGTCCGCCAAGCGCAGTGAGAGCAGCGTCGATACGCTGTCTTCGCCCATCGACACGCCGTAGATGGTATCGGCGATCTCCAGCGTGCGCCGGTTGTGCGTGATAATGATGAACTGCGTCCGCGCGGACAGCTCGTGCAGTACCGTGCTGAAGCGATCGACGTTGGACTCATCCAGCGCCGCGTCGACTTCGTCTAGGACGCAGATCGGCGACGGGTTCGTCTGTAACAGAGCGAACAGAAGCGCGAGAGCCGTAAGTGAACGCTCTCCGCCCGAGAGCATCGCTAGCGACCGGACGCGCTTGCGCGGAGGCTGCGCGATGATGTCGACTCCGGGCAAGCCGTTCTCGTCAGGCTTGCTCAATTGTAGTTCGGCGTGGCCGCCGTTAAAGAACGTCGTGAAATAGCGTGTGAACTCGCCATTGACACGTTCGAATGTCATCGAGAATCGCTCGCGAATGATTTTCTCCAGCTCGTCAATCGCCTCGCGGAGCGACGCCTCCGCCTCGCCGAGATCCGTAAGCTGACTGCTCAGGAAGTCGTGCCGCTCCTTGTTCTCCTCGTAGTCTTCGCCCGCCTGCTCGTTCACAGGTCCCAAGCGCCGTATCTGCGCGCGCAGCGTGTTTACGTGCTCTCGAAGTGCGGCCGTATCGACCTCTGCTCCACCGCGAATCGGTGGCAACGGCTCGTTCGACTCCTGGGCGTCGACCGTGAGCCACACCGGCGGCGTCTCGTTTTCCCCCGCCATGAGCAGACCCCCGGCGTCCGAGGCGCTGAAGCCCTCCTCCTCCAGCCTGTCCTTAAGAACTTGCAACTCGTCGTTGCGTAGCTGAAGCGCAGCCTGTGCGTCCAGTAGTGCGCGCTCGGCGGCGAGCGAATGCGAGCGTGCTGCAGCAAGCTCGTCACCGATCGTGCGCTGGCGAGATGTCAATTGTTCGAGGGAGTTACGCGCGGGCGCTAGTTCTTCCCGCGCGGCCTCCAGCTCGGTGGTCTTCTCCGCAAACTCCTGACGCGTTGTTTCCAGGCGCGCGGCGATGGCCGCCAGGTCCTCCGCCAAGCGGCTCGCGAGCTCTTGCCGGCGCTCGATCTCCTGATCGACACGTTCTATCGCTCCCGACTGCACCCGGCGCTGTTGTTCGATTCCACGCAGTTCTTCTTCAAACGCGGAAATACGGTTCGTTCGATTTGCCAGATTGCTCGCGACGCTGTCTCTGCGCGCTATCAGCTCATCGAGTTGCTCGCGCAGTTGCACCCGGTCTGCCTCGTGCTGCGCAGCGGACGCTTGCACTTCTGCGACGGCATTCCGCGCGGCGATGAGCGCAGGCTCGCCCTCGGCGAGGCTGCGCTGGGCGTCGCTCTTGTGGATGCGTAATGCAACCAGCCGCGCGCCCAGGGTCGCCAGCCGTGGGCGGTGATGTGCTAGCCGGTCCTCGGCGGTCGCTAGATCCAACTGGAGCCGCTCCGCTTCGGGCGCAAGTTGCTCGTGTTCCTTCCGCAGCTCGGCCAAGCGCCGCTCGCCTTCACGCAGGGTGTTCTCTGCTTCGTGCCGCGCATCGCGAGCCGCCTGCAGCTCCGCCGGCAGCTCGCTTACTTCGCGCTGGTGCACCAGGGCCGCGCGAATCGCCCGCGAACTGCCCGCAGTCATCGCGCCGTTCTGTCGTAAGAGGATGCCGTCAAGCGTCACGACATGGCCCATCCCTCGGCGCAGAATCGTCTTAGCGATGCCGAGGTTCTGCGCCACAATCGTGCGGCCAAGGAGCGTGTTTACAAGTGGCCGATACTTGCCATCGCAGCGCACCAGATCGGATGCCACGCCCAGGACGCCCCGCTCCTCCAAAATGTTCACCGGCGGCGTCGGCCGAATATCGCGCATCGAAAGAATTGTCGCTCGCCCCGCATCTTCGCTGATCAGGAGCTCAACGGCGGCGAGCGCGTCCTCTTGGTTCTCGACGACGATGGCGTGTAGGCTTTCCGCGAGCGCCGCCTCGATGGCGCGCTCCAGGCCGGATGGGACGCGAAGTATTTGCCCAAGCATGCCGACCACGCCGTGAATACGCGTGTCAGATTGTGGCTCCTCGCCCTGCATACGGCCACCGGCCGCCAGCACAGCTCGCACACCGGCGTCCGGCGCCGGCAACTCAGCATCGACGCCCTGCGCCAGCTCGTAGCGAGCCTGGCCAGCCTCGATCTCGATTCGCAGGCGCTCAATTTCCTGCCGGCGTCGGTCCATGTCGACCGTCGCGTGTTCCAGCTCAGCTTTGGTCTCCGCAATTGCTTTGGCAGCCCGTTCGGCGATCGGCCGGACCTCGATCATCCGCTGGCACAGGCCGGCGAACTCGGCTGCCCAGGACTTCAACGCCGACAGCGGTTCGCCGCGTGAGGCGGCCAGGGATGTCAGCTCCGCAGCGAAACGCTCTTGCTGCACAGCGATGGCTGCCGCGCGTCCCTCTGCCTCTCCCATCCGGGTCTGAGCCTGGCTTGTTCGGTACTCAGCCTGCGAGAGCGCCGCGCGCACCTCGCGCAGCCGGGTATCGATCTCGTCGAGCTCCGCAACAGCGGCCTCCGGTGCGCGCGCGACTGCGAGCTGTTCGTCGATTGCTGCCGTGCGTTCATCCAACTCTTCGACCAAGGCAGCGAGCTGGGCCTGGTCTTGTAGCGCAGACTGTATCTCAGCAGCGATTTCGTCACGCCGCTCAGAGAGCATGAGATTTCGCTCGCTATCCATCGTGATGCGCCGCTGCAGTTCGCGCACATGCTCCTGCTGCTGCCGGAAGGAGTTGTCCAGCCCCCAGATATCGCGCTGCTGCTCTTCCACCGCTCCGCCAAGCGAAGCCGCACCTTCCTCTATTGACTGCGCATCACGTTGCGCGACGTCGAACGCCTCCTTGCGTTGGTCCAACACGGCTTGCGCACCTGCGATGGCCTCCTGCGCTTCTTGCCACTGCCGGCCATACAACTCGCGAAGTGTCTGGGTCAGCTCGGCGCTCAGCGTTGCGTGCGACAGCGCGCGATCGGCCTGTCGTTCGAGCTGGCGCAAGCGCGGCTCGATCTCTCGCACCAGCATCTGCACGCGCTCGAGGTTCTCGCGTGTTGCGCTCAGCCGGTTGCGAGCCTCGTCCAGGCGATCGCGGTGCAGGCGCACGTCGGCCGCCTCTTCGATGAGGCTGCGCCGCTCTTCGGGCCGTAGCGTCAAGACCTGTTCAACCAACCCCTGACCCATGAACGCGTAGCTGTTCTGACCCACCTGCGCCTTCATGAATAGCTCGTTTACGTCGCGAAGGCGGACGCGCGCTTGGTTGATGTAGTATTCGTTCTCGCCGCTCCGATACGCTCTTCGCGAAACGACGACCTCGTCGAAGTCGATGGGCAACCAGTGATCGCTGTTGTCCAATGTGATCTTGACCTCAGCCATTCCCAGCGCCGAACGCTTCGCGCTGCCGCTAAAGATCACATCTTCGGTCTTGCGTGCTCTTATGATGCGGGAGGCCTGCTCACCCAGCACCCAGCGGATGGCATCGGCAACGTTCGTCTTGCCGGCGCCGTTTGGGCCCGCAACTGCCGTCACACCTGTGTCGAAATCGAGCGGCGTTGGTGCGGCGAAGCTTTTGAATCCGTGTAGTTCTAGCCGCTTGAGATACATCGCTACGCGTCCGCATCTTTCGTGGAATGCGCGCTCTCCAGGCTACGCAGCGCCTCACTAGCCGCTTCCTTCTCGGCGTCTTGTTTGCTCCGTCCAGACCCTGTGCCATGGACCTCTCCGTTCACCACCACCTCGATTGTGAAGGAGCGAGCGTGGTCAGGGCCTTCGGCCTGAACAAGCCGGTAGTGCGGCGGAGACTGATATCGCGATTGGCTTAGCTCCTGTAGGCGTGACTTCGCGTCTCCTGGGAAGCTTCGCTCAGTCATGGCGGCCAGTTCAGGGGCCAGGGAGGTTCGCACGAACTTCTGGGCCGCCCGTAGTCCGCCATCCAGAAAGATTGCCCCCGTGATGGATTCGTACACGTGGGCTAGGTTCGTTGAACGGTTGCGGCCACCTCCCGCCTCTTCGCCGCGGCCAAGGAGCAGGTCAGCGCCCAAACCCATGCGACGCGCGGCCTTTGCGAGCGTGTCGCGTCGTACCAGGTGAGTTCGCAGTTCGGTCAGATGTCCTTCGTCTTGCCCCGGGTAGGCCGCGTAGAGGTCATCTGCGACAACGAGCCCGAGCACCGCATCGCCCAGGAACTCAAGACGTTCGTTTGATTCCGGGGTCAGATGCGGATTCTCATTGACGTAGGAACTGTGGACGATCGCGTGTTGTAGTAAGGCGCTGTTCTTGAACTTCACGCCTAAGCGCTTCTCAAGGTCGCTAGACCTGGCCAAGCTCCCACCCCTTCGCGTCCGAACAAACGCCGTAGGCCTGCCTCGAGGACGGGCAAAGCGAACGTTGAAGAAGCTGGGCCTCGTGGAGCTAGCGGTGACCTTCGCCTCAATAGGCGCTTGGCGTGACCGTGGTCGGCAGAGGGAGACACCACACGCGCCCCGCTGGGGGCGATTCCGTCCGGCTTCCTCCCGCTGCCGATCACCTGCTCGGAGCGACTCCAGCCTCCTCGGATGCCGTCAAATAGCTTCGAAAGCACCGCTGCCGGGCTTAGGCCATCTTATTGGCCACCTCGTTCGTTTGTCAAGAAAAGCACAAACTGCTCTGCTACACTGCTTGCCGAACGCCTTGGTCACGCAGCTCCTCCGCGAACTCCACGACCGCCTGAACGCGCCTACACGTGGCGCGCTGCAGCAGGCAATCTCGCTGGCCAAGCAGCGCGGCCTTGACCTGTACCTTGTCGGGGGTTCCGTTCGCGATCTCTTGCTCCGATCGCCCCAGCTCGATATCGACCTCGTCATCGAAGGTGACGGGGTCGCCTTCACGGCCAGCCTTGCCCCTCGCTTGGGAGCTCGCGCGACGAGCCATCCGCGTTTTGGTACTGCAACGGTGGCGGCGGACGGCTATCGGCTCGACATCGCCGGCGCGCGGACCGAGAGCTATCCGCGGCCCGGCGCATTGCCGGCTGTCGCGCCAGCGACGCTGGCCGATGACCTGGCCCGCCGCGACTTCACTATCAATGCGATGGCCCTGCCGCTGACTGATTGGAATCACCAGAGCCTCATCGACCTGCATGGCGGTAGGGAGGACCTGAAGGACGGCTTGCTTCGCGTACTCCACGAGCGCAGCTTCCAGGACGACCCGACGCGTATCCTCCGTGCCGCGCGGTACGCCGGACGCCTTGGCTTCCGGCTGGAGGAAGAGACCAAGCGACGCCTCCGGCGCGGTCTCGGCTGTTTAGATACGGTCAGCGGCGTCCGCCTTCGCCACGAACTCGAGCGCATTGCCGCGGAAGATGCCCCCGGCGTCATCAGCAGGCTCGCTGGCGAGATGGGGGTACTCTCGGCAATCCATACGGATCTTTGTGTTTCAGGTAGGCAAGTCAAGGCGATGACCCAGCTAGCGGCGGATGCCTCCGCGGTCCGTCGTGTGGTCATGTTCCTCGCAGTTCTGCTAGCCGACGTATCTACGCGCCAAACCGAAGCCTTGATTTCTCGCCTGTCGCTTACCTGTCGCCAATCAGCCGCCGTACGAGGCATCGTCGCGCTCAGGCCGAAGGAAGGTCGGCTTGGAATAGGTGCGGTGAGCGCCAGCGAGGTTGTTTCGACTCTATCCGATAGTCCGCCTGAAGCGGTCGAGGCCCTGGCGGCGCTCAGCGACAACCCCGCTGTGCGCGAGCGGCTGCGCCGCTACCTCGACGAGTGGCGTTTCGTCCGCCCACGACTCAATGGCAGCGACATCGAAGCGCTCGGTGTGCCGCATGGGCCGAAGGTTGGCGCTGCGCTCGATGCGTTGCGCGTGGCTCGACTGGACGGCGCGATAGCGACGCGAGAAGATGAGGTCATGTTCGTCCGAAGGTTGCGCGGTCGCTCACGCGCGAGAGCTGGGTCACCCCGTGGCTGACGCGCTTGTGTGCTCCATCTGTGGGGATACGACGGATGAGAAGTCGTCCGCTGTGTGCAACAACTGTGGCGAGCGCTTTCATCTCAATCAACGAAACGATCAGCCCGGGAAGGATTGCGGCGCGGTGTGGATCGATGATCGATACCTGGCCCTCGAGTTTGCTTGCCAGCGCTGCCTCGACGGTGAGGCGGCGGCTCCGGTCCCGCCTATACCGCGGCTCTCGCGTCCGCTCACTGGCCGGAAACGCTATCGGAAGCGGTCATGACAAACGCTGCGCCCCGCCGCAGGCGAAGGCGTCGTAGCAAACGCGGCGACAGCGATCCCTCGGCAACAACGGCCGCGCCCGCGCCGGCGCGCGCTCACGAAGATGACGACGAGTGGCAGTGGCGCACGTTTCCCGTGAGCTTCGCCTTCGTGCTCGGCGCTCTGGCCATGGGCGTGCTGATCCTGATCGCGCCCGGCGGGTTCTACTTTTATCTCGTAACGGCGCTTTTCTTCGTTATCTTCGGCGTTGCGCACTACTTTGGCCGCTCATTCCGCGACTACCGCAGCAGCGACGATTCCAGCTAACGCAGCTCTCGTACCATCCACGTCGATGTGTCATGTAGCGGGGTTGGCCACTCATGTTGCATGAGCGGCCGGTAGCCCAGCCGCAGCCAGAAGTACAACGCGATCCCGATCGTGGCTGGTACCGTCACGTAGATCTGGCGTGTCGTTCGCGCCAGGCGCTTTTCCAGCGCGATCGCCGCGCGCCCGCCGATGCCGAGCCGGCGCTGTCCCACGGCCACAGCGAGCAGCTCGATTCGCGCCGCGTCAGCAGTCGGCGTCTGGGGCGCATATGCCAAGAACGCCTCGCCCGCATCGTCGGAATAGACGAGCGCTTCGCTCTTGCCTACCGCATCCTGCAAGGAATCCTCGCTCGACCAGCGATCATTGCCTAGCGCCGCTGCGATGCTCGGCAGCCAAGCGGCTAGCGATGCGATGTCAGAAGCGCGAACACTGCGCAGCGGCATCGAGTGAGACTAAGCCTCGCTCGCTCGCTCGTCACCATCTAGCCACTGTGACACCAGGCCGGGCATTTGGCGCACCGGCACCCGCTGCACGTTGCAGGCCGGAAGTGAGCGCAAGAACGATTGGCCGTACTGCTTGGACTGGATGCGACCGTCAAGCACCACCATCGCGCCACGGTCCGTCTTGCGCCTGATGAGCCGCCCAAACCCCTGCTTGAACCGCAGGACGGCCTGGGGCAACGCGTACTGCCCGAAGGCATCGTCAAAGAGCTCCGAGCGCGCCTGGAAGACCGGGTCGTCCGGTACGGAGAACGGCAGGCGCGCCATCACCAGAAGCGATAGCGCGTCGCCAACAACGTCGATGCCTTCCCAGAAGCTAGCTGCGCCTAGCAGGACTGTGCGCGGGTTCTGCTTTAGTGCCTGAATTAACTGCTTGGGCGATCCGTCGACGTTCTGTCCGAGCACCAGGATCTGCTCCTGTTCGAGCTGCTTCTTGATCCCTCCATGCGCGGCGCGAAGGCTCCCGTGTGATGTGAACAGTACGAGCGCTCGCCCGGCGCTCGCCCGGGCGAGATCGACGAGCGCCTGCTGCAATGCGGACATGTACGCGGCGTCGTTGGGCTCCGGCATGTCCTGCGGCAACAAGACGATGGTGGAGCTCGCATAGTCGAACGGCGAGCCGAGCCGCAGCTCCTCGGCGTCATCCAGTCCGAGCGCCTGGCGCACATAGTCGAACTGGTGCTCGACAGTGAGCGTTGCGCTGGTCAGCACCGCCGTGTCCTTTTGCGCAAAGAGCCGCTCCTGCAACAGCTCTGATACTCGCAGCGGTGCGCTCCAGAGTCCGATGCCACCGCCGTTCCGCTGCTGTGTCAACCAGCTAATGGTGTTCGAATCGTCGCGAAGGATGATCGCGCTGATGCCTTGCCGCATAAGTGACAGCGTCTGGTACAGCTCAGAGGCCTCCGACAGCAATGTGTCCTGATCTAGCAGCCCGCCGAGCGTGTTCAGCTTGCCCGCCAGCGAATCGAGCGATGACAGCAATTGCGCGAAAGCCGCCCCGCTGTTCTCCCACGTCGTCTCTATGTCTGCCCAGTCCGGCTGCACACGCATAGCC
>JBKKBW010000303.1:0-5216 GCA_046713635.1 Dehalococcoidia bacterium | reverse complement strand
ATGTAGAGGGGCGTGTTTTCAAGGCCATCAGTGAAGACAACCATGGCCTTGTGCTGGTAGCCACCAACCGGATTGAGTGTGCTGCGTCCAAGGGCTACGCCATCACCGATTGATGTTGCCCCCTGGGGCTGGAGGCTCTGGATTGCCGCGATGACTGGCGCGAGGTCGAGGCCGGACCCAACATTGGGGGTTACTCCCACACCTGGATACGCCTCGTGGTCGAAGCTCACGATGCCGACTCCGTCGCCTTGCCTGCTCGTGTCTTGCGCGAGTTGTACGAATTGAGTTGCTGCTTGGTGAAGAACGTCGATGCGTTTTGTCGTGGAGTCGATTCCCGCGAGCCATCCCATGCTTCCGGACTGGTCTAACACGAGCATCACCGCCACTGTGGGACGGGCGATTGTGTTGGCTGCTATGGGAATGACGAAGTCCTCATTGGTTTCATCGCAGTGAACGGTCACCGTGCCAGTCGCGATGTCGAGCGGGTTAGTTCCCTTGTAACTAATCCAGATGCGTCCGCGTGGAGGCGTGCCGCCTCCGATGTGGGGAATCGTAGTGCTTGTTCCGAGCGAAGGATATGTGCCGAAGACCGTGGCTGGGGGCCCGGTCAATACCGCGGGCCCAGCCGTAATGGAAAGGTGCACCTCGCCGCAAGCGACAGCGCTAAACACTATTGCGCGGGCAGCTGTCTCGCCGACAGGAATATCGTTGAAGTTGATGCTCGGAGTTTCTAGCGTAACCCTGGCTGGAATTGTTGGCAGGGTGTCATAGCAGGGCGGGTGAACCACGGATGCGTCCCTGCTGTTCTTGGCTACCTGTTGGTTCTCGGGCGGGGCCCAAGGCCTCATGCCTGAACTGCCCGCCCAAGGCTCCATGCTCTCCAAGATCTGAGGATGGCTGTCCTCCGTGCCGTACACCTGAGCGGAATCGAGGCGCCAGCCCCTGCCAGGTTGCGTTTGCCACATTGCCCACAGGCGGTCAACGTTGGAATGAAGAAGGAAGACGAACGGATCCTCGAACGCTGAGTGAGGATTGCCGATCGTGCCGCCGATGTACCCGTGAATGTAGTCGTGGTTTCGCGTGAGCTGTCCTTCTATCCGGCGATGAAACGCAGGGTATTGGTCGGCCTGAGGCGAGCTGTCGGCCCAGCCTATGAGCGTAGCGTCGGAGTCGACTACCGAGGGTAGCGACGGAGCAGCCGCGCCTCCTGCAATGTTGCGTGTAATTTGCTGCGGCGGGTCCGCTGGATTGTTCGTTTGACCTCGACTCCCGGCAACTACGTTATTGTTGTCGAACGTGTCTAGCGGCCCGTCCGCGCGGCCAGACGAACTGCCCATAAACGCGTTCGAGAACAAGTTGACTGTCCCGCCGGCACCGTCAGGCGTTGCGCGTGGATCAGTAGTCCAGTCCCAATAGTGGAGCGACAGCTCCGGGTCCACTTCTCGAAGGAGCGCTTCAAACCGATTGCAGAGTTCGCGGTGCCACGGCAGGAATGCCGGGCCCTGATGCACATGCGTTGCCTGGTGGATTTGGTCTTGCTTGTCCCAGTACGAGACGCCATCCGGAAAAGCCTTGGTCATGTCGAGTTGTCGAACAGCTGCGATGTATCGGTCTCGCTCGGCTTGGGAGACTGATGCGATGTTTCTTCGAATGCCGTCACCGAGTGCCATGCGCTCTGCGCCTCCTAACTATCTGGGTGCTTCTTAGCCTGCTCGCGTTGATTTGGCATGGTGCGACTTCGTTCCCCGGGCCCATCACGCTCGATGAGCGTCAGACGCCGTTACGATCGGCTTAGGACTTGCTAGCCATGTACGAAATTCGGTGGTCGGCGTTGCCTTCGGGTTCTTGCCAACAGTTACCCAATCGCGGCGTGCCGCCGGGTTTGCCCAGCATGATGGCGACGCCATTCTCGCACCACTCACCGGTGGTCGCATGGGGGAGAATACCCAAGTTAGCCGTGAGAGATGCGAGTCAGCGCGTCCTCGCTAGTGGAAGCGTCGAAGAGGTGTTCTTTGATGGCCTTGGTTGCGGCCTCGGTTCGCGAGCGAACACTCATCCGCCGGAAGGTTTCTTCCAGGTGGCGTTCGACCGTCCGAGGGCTCACCGTCAACGCCGTCGCGATTTCAGGGTTGCTGTATCCCTGAGCGACAAGCGCCAAGACCTCGAGTTGCCGCCCCGTCAGGACCGACCTGAGGCGCCCGTTCCTCGACGTGTCGTGGATGTCACGTCGGCTGACCGGCGTGTCGCGGAGTATCCGCTGCGCCTGTTCCGCGAGAGCAGCTGCCTTATCGAGGTCGCCGCGGCGGCGGCGCCCGCTGAGCATGGCGGCGGCATCCAGGTAGCTCTTGCCGAGCTCCCACATTGCCCCGCCCTTCTCCAGCTGGGCGATGGCCGAGTCGAAGTGGCTCTTCGCCGCGTCCCACCTCTTCATTCTTGTGGCCAGCTTTCCGAGCACACGATCTACCGACACTGGCGAGTGTGCGATGACGAGCGGCCACTCTTCTTGCGACAGCACCCGGTAGCAGGTTGCCCAGAGCTTCGGTTCATCGAGGTCGGCGGCGACATCGCCCAGCGCGGCTTTGCCCGCGGCGGCTGTTGCGCGCTTATCGCGAAGGAGCCGCACTCCATACTGGCGCACGAGCTGGCGGGCTGCGGGCTCGTCGTCTTCGAGGAGGTGCACGCGGGCGAGCGCCATTGCGGCAATGGGAATCGTCTGGCCGAGGTGAGGGAGCGCTTCGTTGATGTCCGCCCGTGCGCCGACCAGGTCCCCCTGCGCGAGCTTAGCGTGTGCCAGAAACATGCGCGCCGAAGCGACCTGGAACTCGCCGGCGAAGCGCACCTTCGCCATCCACTCGCAGGCGAAGTCGGCGAGCGCCTGCCAATCGCCGGTGTATGCGAGGAGCCAGCCCCGGCAGAACATCAAGCGTTGGAACGCCATCGTGTTGCCCTCGGGGACGGCCGTTTCGACGACAGCGGTGTACGAGCGGGCCGTCTTGAGACGCAAGTGGCCGATCTCGTGCATGACGAGGCTTCCTGCAAGCATCGCGGTCGGCCACTGCATGTTTCTTCGCTGTGCCTCCCGCAGACCACGCTTCGCGACTGCATATGACTCTGAGCGCCGGCCGCTCGCCATCAGGGTGTTAGCAAGCCAGGTCAGCACCATCGGATCGTTTTCGCCCTTCGCCACAAGTCTGCTCGCCTCTTCGACGAGGGGCGCTGCCGCAGCGCCATTCCGCCGCAGCGCGTGGATGCTCGCAAGGAGCGCTAGGGCGCGGGCGCGGTGCGATGCCTCGCTAGGCGGCACTTGCAGTGCGCGGTTGAGCCACCGTTCGGCAGAAACGTCGTCGGCGCGCATCCGGTGTGTCTCGCCGAGGGCGAGCGCGAGGGCCTCTATGTGCGTAACGTCGCCGAGGGTCTCTAACAACTCGATCGCCGCGGTCCAGGCCTCGACCGCTTCTGACCACTTGCTGGCGGCCCAGAACGCCCAGCCCAATCGACTAGAGATCTCTGCCCGCGGCTGCACCGACTCGGGCTTCGTGCAGGTCAGGGCCAAGCGCCAGAAGCGGGCTGCCGCTTCGTACGCGAACAGCGCTTCAGCTTCTTCCGCTGCTTGTTTGCAGTACGCAACGGCCTGCTCGCTCCTCCGAACGCCGAATCCTTCAGCGTAGTGATGGGCGACTTCGTCGATGGTCAAACAGCTGGAGGCGGCGGCAACCTCCGCAACCTGCCTATGCAACCGGCGCCTCTCAGAAGGCGACAGGCGTTCGTAGAGACGCATGCGGTAGAGGGGATGGGAGAAGCGGAAACGCTGCTCTGTCAGTGAATGAGCGACATCGACAATACCTCCGGCAGCAGCCAACGCAAGATCGTCTTCGGCGGTGCCTTCGTCGATTGCCAGGACGTGTGCGAGCAAGGTCGGAGAGAACTCCGCGCCGACCGTTGCAGCGATCGTGAGCGTCTTCAGTGTGCGCTCCGCAAGCGCGTCGAGCCGCAGGTCGAGCACGAGCGAAATGCGTGCTGGCGTCTCGCTGTGGCGGAGCGCTTCGGGCAGCGTGTAGCGGTGAAGCAACTCGCCCTCGCGCAGCAGCGCCAGCAGCTCTCGAGCGAGGAGCGGGCTGCCGCCGGTGAAGGAGTGGAGTTCGCGGATTTCTTGGTCGCTGATCTCGCCGGGCTCGGTACACGAACGGGTCAGCTCCTTCATCTCAGGCAGGCTCAGGCCGCGCAGCCGGATCGCTGCGCGCTTCTCATCCTGACGGCCCAGCAGTTGCTGGGCGGCCGCAGTAGCCGTGTTGTCCGGTCGAGCCGTGCAGACCACGAGCAAGCCCGGTGCTTGCAGGTCGAGCAGGTAGTTGAGTAAGAGGAGCGAGGCCTCGTCGGCCCACTGCACGTCCTCGATGCAGAGCACCGTCTCGCCGTCGCAGGTCGTGCTCAAAAGGGTGTCACAGAGCGCTCGCATGAACGCGTTCCTGCCGGATTGCGCCTCGCCGACCACGGCATCGGGACCTGACAGCAACGCTCCTCCCTGCGGCACCTCTCCAGCGAGCTCGCGGAGCGCGCTGCGGGGGCTGGACTGACCGAGCCGGAGCTGGTCCATGACTTGGAGGACCGGGAAATAGGGCTGGATCGCCTGGGTCTCGTAGCAGTGGCCTGCCAGGACCTGGATTCCGTTTCCCCGTGCCCACCCTAGGAACTCGTTCACCAGACGGGTCTTACCGATGCCCGCCTCGCCTGTGACCAGCGCGGCCCGGGTTCTGTTGCTTGTGCCATTCAGGAGCGCGACGAGCGAGGCGAGCTCATCGCGGCGCCCGATGAATGCATCGCGAAGGCCAGGATCGAGCATCCCGATCCGTACGGCTGCGCCACTAACGGTTGTGTCTATCAAACTTGGGTATTTCCCCCCATGCTCCACCGGTAGGAGGTCACCTAGACTGGCCCCAACTTGCGGGTCCAAGCGACCAGATTCTACCAGAAAGGTCGCCTGGCACGGACAGGAAAGGGGAGCAACTGATGGGGGACACACAATGCTTGGCCGCGATGGACACACTCAACAACCTGCTCGTTTCGGGGGTGATCCAGGCGGACGCCGCCCTATTGGCGCGACTGCAGGCTGGTGACCATCCGGCAGACATCCTGGCTGACATCGGCGACCAGTACACCACAGGTGACCAGACCCAGAACCTGATCAACGTCTTCCGCGGCTGGCCGGACACCCACGT
>JBKKBW010000302.1:0-4788 GCA_046713635.1 Dehalococcoidia bacterium | reverse complement strand
CCCCTGCGTCATAGTCGATGCCGGGCACCAGCGCGATCTCGATCTGGCAATAGATGTCCCTCCAACCGATCTAGAAGCAGTGTGCTCCGGCGAGCAGATGGGCGACACCTACGATCGCTTGGCTGCGCTCATCAGCGAGCACCGCACGACCTTGGTGTTCGTGAACACGCGGCGACTTGCTGAGCGGGTTGCGCACAACCTTGCAGAGCGAATCGGTGAAGAGCACGTCGCGTCGCATCATGGCAGCCTGTCGAAGGACCGGCGGCTCAATTTAGAGCAGCGGCTGAAGGCGGGCGAGATGAAGGCGCTCGTCGCGACGGCGTCGTTGGAGCTTGGTATCGACATCGGCGCCGTCGATCTTGTATGCCAGCTCGAATCGCCGCGCAGCGTCACGACGTTCCTTCAGCGCGTCGGACGGTCGGGCCACGCGCTGGGGTTGACGCCAAAGGGGCGTCTGTTTCCTACCACCCGTGATGAGCTGATCGAGTGCGCGGCGTTGGTCTGCGCCGTCCGGCACGGCCGGCTCGATAGCTTGTTCCCGCCGGTCGCCCCGCTGGACATTCTGGCGCAACAGATCGTCGCCGAGTGCGCTTGCGAGGCGTGGACTGAAGACGGGTTGTTCGATCTCGTACGGAGCGCCTGGCCGTATCGATCGCTGTCGCGCAAGAACTACGACGATGTCGTCGAGATGATGAGCGAAGGCATTGCCGTCGCGAGCGGGCGCGTAGCCGCGTACCTACATCGGGACCAGATCAACGGCATGTTGCGCGGCCGGCGCGGAGCCCGCATGACGGCGATTGAGAGCGGCGGAGCGATCCCCGAGGTTGCGGACTACCGCGTGATTGCAGAGCCGGACGACATGTTCGTCGGCACGCTGAACGAAGACTTCGCGATCGAGAGCATGGCGGGCGACATCTTCCTGTTGGGCACGACATCGTGGCGGATCAGGCGCGTCGAGCCGGGCGTCGTGCGCGTCGAAAACGCGCAGGGCCTGCCGCCGACGATCCCGTTCTGGTTGGGTGAGGCGCCGGGACGGACGGCTGAGCTGTCGGATGAGGTGTCGGCGCTACGTGTCGAAATCGGACGGCAGCTTGATGCTCGCGAGGACGCAATCGCGTGGGTGGTAAGCGAAGCGCGACTGCCAACGGAGGCGGCGGAGCAGATCGTTCGCTACGTGCGCGCAGAAAAGGAATCGATGGGGCTCGTGCCATCGAACCAGGACATTGTGTTCGAGCGCTTCTTTGACGACAGCGGCGGCATGCAGCTTGTCGTGCACGCGCCGTTCGGCGGAAGGATCAACCGCGCGCTGGGGCTGGCGCTGCGCAAGAACTTCTGCCGCACGTTCGACTTCGAGCTGCAGGCGGCTGCCAGCGACGATGCGGTGCTGCTCTCGCTTGGGCCGCAGAACAGCTTCTCGCTGGAAGACATGTTTACGCTTGTACGATCGGACGAGTTGGAGGGAACGCTGGAGCAGGCACTGCTGGTGACGCCGATGTTCGGCGCGCGCTGGCGCTGGAACGCGAACCGCGCGCTGGCGGTCTTACGGCAGCGTGGCGGCAAGCGCATACCGCCGCCGCTACAGCGCATGAAGTCGGACGACCTGATGGCCGCAGTGTTTCCAGCGCAGGTGGCTTGTCAGGAGAATGTCACCGGCCCAATCGAGCTGCCTGACCACCCACTGGTGCGCCAAACCGTCCATGACTGCCTGCACGAAGCGATGGACATCGACGGGCTGCGCGACGTGCTGCAGCGCGTCGAACGTGGGGAGATCCGAGTGCACGGCCGCGATACGGTCGAGCCGTCGCCGTTCTCGCACGAGATGATCAACTCGAAGCCATACACGTACCTCGATGACGCGCCGCTGGAGGAACGCCGGGCGCGGGCGATCACGTTACGCAGAGCGCTCCCCGAGAGTTCGCGCGACCTGGGACAGCTCGACTGGGAGGCGATCGATCGAGTGCGCGAGGAAGCGTGGCCAGCGCCTCGAGACGCGGAAGAACTACACGACGCGCTGCTCGGCTTCCTCGTGCTGCGGCCGCAGGACGCGGGCGATGAGTGGCCGGTGTGGTTCGATGAACTGGTGGCGAGCGGCCGCGCTGCTGTCGTCGAAACGAACGAAGGCGGCCGCTTCTGGTTCGCTGCGGAGTCGTTGCGATCCATCGAAGCGTTGTATCCCAATGCGCGCATAACCCCATCGATCGCGCTGCCAGCATCGCTAGACAACGGAGTTGGAAACGAAGATGGTGCGCTGATTACGCTTCTGCGCGGCCACCTTGACGCGCTCGGACCAACGACGGAAGCCGAACTGGCGGAGCGCATAGGTCTAACACTAGGGCGCGTTGCGTCGGGGTTGGCTCAGCTCGAAGGCTCTGGTGCAGTGCTACGCGGGCACTTTCGCAAACGCGTCGCCGACGAGGAGTGGTGCGATCGACGATTGTTGGCGCGGATACATCGCTATACGCTGGACCGGCTGCGTCAGGAGATCGAGCCAGTGAGCGCGCAAGACTTCCTGCGCTTTCTACTGCGCTGGCAGCACGTTGCCGATGGGACACAGCTCGAAGGGAAGCGCGGGCTGCTGGAAGCGGTTGCGCAATTGCAGGGCTTCGAGGCGCCGGCATCGGCCTGGGAGCGGCACATCTTCCCGACGCGCGTACGTGGCTACAAGACAGCGTGGCTGGATGAGCTGTGCATGTCGGGCGACGCGGCGTGGGGAAGACTTAGCATCCGCAAGTCGAGCGGCGATGGCGCGGGCAACGGAGCGGCCGCAGCGTCATCGACGACACTGATCTCCGTTGCCCGACGGCAAGACTTGCCCTGGCTGATGGGCGGTATGCGCAACGGCGACAAGCCGCACTGGCCGGACGCGGGTGCGGGACACGACATACTCGAGCTGCTGCGATCGCAAGGCGCGCTCTTCTACGACGACATCGTCGCGGGATCGCGCCGGTTGCCTGGTGATGTCGAGCGCGGGCTGTGGGAGCTGGTCGCCGGTAGCTTGATAACCGCCGATGGTTTTCAGGCGCTGCGTTCGCTGATGCGCGCCAACCGGAGCCGAACGTCGCGGCACTCGCCGCCGCGATTCGGCAAGACGCTGACAATTGGCACACCATCGGGCCGCTGGGCGCTGCTGCCTACGCCGCCAGACGGCGCGTTCGCGGTCGAAGAGCTAGCAGACGCATGGGCAGACCAGCTCCTCTTCCGCTACGGCGTTGTGTTCCGCGACGTCGTGCAACGCGAGGAGCTGAGCGTGCCCTGGCGCGAGATACTGCGATCGTTCCGCAAGCAAGAGGCGCGCGGCCTGATCCGCGGCGGCCGATTTGTCTCGGGCTTCTACGGCGAGCAGTACGCCCGGCCGGAGGCCGTCGAGTCGCTGCGCGCTGTGCGAAAGCAGGAGCGGAACAACGAAACGCTACGTGTAAGCGCCGTGGATCCGCTCAACCTCGCGGGGATACTCACGCCGGGAGGCCGTATCCCTTCGGTGCACACGAAGGGCGTGGCGTTCGTCGACGGGCTGCCGGAGGAGTCGTTGGCGGCTGTTCGCTAGGTTTCGTTTGCAAGCGCTTGACCACGTAGCCGCGCGGTGATACTATCGCGATCGCGATACTTGAATATCGCGACGTTAACAACCGAATAGCGAACTACGGCAGAGGTGGCCTCTCGCCCGGAAGCGAGGGCCGGTCCCTCGCCCAATGGCGAGGGCCGCAAGGGGAAGCCGGTGTAAGTCCGGCGCTGTCGCGCAGCTGTAATCCTTCCGTGGGGAAGGAGAGCCAGGATACCTGCCCCTGCCGCGAGTCCAAACACCTTCGCGAACAAGGGGGTAGGACCGTCATGACCCATGAGACCTAGTTAGGCCCCCGGACGAACGTTCGGGGGCGTTCTTGTTGTCAGCAACGCGTTCAAAACACGTCGCTCCGTCGCATGACGCGAGCGGACCGGAAAGGAAGCATCATGCTCAAGAAACTGATCGGTCTCGTCCTTGCGATCGTGATGATCGCCGCCGTGAACGTTACGCACGGTGCAGAGCCCGAAGCCGGCGCTGCCAACGCTGCTGTCGCGTACATTACGTCGCTTCAGAACGACGACGGAGGTTTCCCCGCGTTCGGCTCGGAGTCGAGCCCGGGAGCCACCTTGGACGTAACGTTCGCACTGGCGGCAGCAGGCGAAGACGCGGCGGGCGTTTCGTTGCCGGGCGGCACGACAGTGGGCGAGTACCTATCGGCGCAAACCGTGCCGCCGGACGACCCGGGAGCCCTCGCGAAGCTGTCGTTCGGCCTGTCGGTGGCAGGTCTCGACGGCGAGGCGCTCATCGATGATATGCAGCAATACGTTACGAACGATGGCTACGGTGACGATGTCTTCGATCGGGCCTTCTACGTCTTCGCGCTCGCAGCGGCCGATGCACCACACGCTGCGTCGGCTGCGTACTTGCGCTCGATTCAGCAGCAAGACGGTGGGTGGGAGTTTGCGGCTGGCTTCGGGAGCGACTCCAACACTACGGCGATGGCGCTCCAGGCGCTTCTCGCCGCCGGAGGAAGCGAGAGCGAGCAGGCCACGCAGGACGCACTCGCGTACTTAGCCTCGACGCAGAACGACGATGGTGGATTCGGGTTTCTTCCAGGCGAGGACTCCGACGCGAATTCGACTGCGCTGGTAATTCAGGCGCTGGTGGCCTCGGGAGAGAACATTGATATCGGCGGGCCATGGGGGCGAAACGGTCGCACAGCCATCGATGGACTTCTAAGTTTTCGTAATGACGAGACCGGCGCCTTTCAGTACGCAGGAGAGGAC
>JBKKBW010000301.1:0-2402 GCA_046713635.1 Dehalococcoidia bacterium | reverse complement strand
GATGAGAGCGAGAAGTGCATCGATGAGCGAGCTGTCGCCCTTCTCGCGCCGATAGCCGCCGCTAAAGGCGGCGAATAGGACCAAGCGGTCGATACGCTCGGGGTGCTCCGCGGCGTACATTATGGCGACCGGCGTGCTCTGGCTCGACGCGAAGAGCGAGAACCGGCCCAGCCCTAGCTGGTCGATTACAGCTTCCAGGTCGCGCAACCGCGCCGACACCGAAACGTCTTCCACGCGCCTGTCAGAGAGGCCAGTGCCGCGCCCGTCGTACAGGACAATCTGATGATTGCGCGCGAGCCTGTCGTCAAACGCACCCTGCGGACCTTCTGGCTCCTTTTCGAGATGGCTGACCCAGCCGGGCATGATGACGAGCGGCGAGCCATTGCCTCGCGCCATGTAAGCGATGTTCACGCCATCCGACGTCGTGACAAAACGAATGCGCTGCGTCTCAGCCATTAGACTGGCTCCCTCACGTTACGCGTGGCTGCTACGAATGCCTGGAAGAGATTACGGCTGCGTTCGGCAAAGGCCGGGTGATCGGATTCGAGGCGCTCAGGATGCCACTGCACTCCCACAACCCATGAGTGGCTCGCGCTTTCTACTCCCTCGACGAGTCCGTGGGATGAACGCGCAACGCAGTGCAGGTCCGGCGCCAGTGTTTCTTCCAGCACAGCTTGATGGTGACGGCTGTTCACAACCATCTCGCCGGTGCGATAAGCAGCGTGGAGCCTACTGCCAGTTTCAAGCTGGACGGCGTGCCAGCGCGAAGGCATCTCGCCATCTTTGTGGGCACGGTGTCCGTCACCTTCGATGTGCTGCAGCAGCGATCCTCCGAGAGCAACGTTGAGCAACTGATGTCCGCGGCAGATCGCGAGGACCGGCAGGTCAGCATCGAGCGCACGACGCAGGACGGTCAGCTCGAACTCGTCGCGGCGCGGGTCGACGTGTCTGACCTTTGCGTTGCGTTCCTGGCCGTATAAGACGGGGTCGACATCGATGCCGCCGGTAAGGATAAGGCCATCGAATTGTGTCCGCTCCGTTGACAGCAGGTCGACGACTTCGGCCCCAGCCTCGCGGGCGCGGTCCCAGTAGAACTGCAGCCGTTCGCCCGGCACATCTTCCCAGCGAGTAATGGCGATTCGGGGCTCGGTCATTGCGCTGATCTCCGCAAGTAGGATAGCAAGTCAGCCTCCCCGTCGTGAGAGATAAGCGCAGATTTGCCAGGGTCAAAAAAGCAGCGCCTCGGCCGAAGCCCGGGCGCTGCAGGGCGGCGATACAGATTGGACGCTACTCGTCCATCTCTTCTTCAAGCGCTTCCTCCGCTGCTGCTGCGTCGTTCAGGCGAACGTGGCCCTCCGACGCTGAATCGCTGTCCCAGACGTTAGCTTCGCCCTCTGCAACCTCCGAAGACATGTCCTCGTCCTCTTCATCGCTCTTGTCCACGTCGTCGGCGTCGCCATGGCGAATAAGACTGTCCTTTGTATACGGACGAAGGACGCCCGCGGCGCTGATCGCCGTAGGGAATGACGGACGGCCAAGTTGGCTTGGGTGCTGGTACGTCTCCTTGATGATCACCTTGCATTCGTTGTTGCTCAGGCTAGCGATAGCGACCGTATACTCGCTGCCAGCTCCGGTCAACTTGAGCAGGCGCGTGCCAAGCTTAGGTTCGATCAGTCCCACGAATTCACCACCAGGCGTCTCGGCGGACAAGCGCTTATCCTTGGGACGCAGCTCCAGGCGTTCGCCTGCGTTGAGCTTGGTGAGCACTTCTAGCGAAGGCTGGATCAGCGTCGTTACAGCAGTCTTCCCCATCTCTTCAATGAAAAGCGTAGGATCGACCTGCGTGGTCTCTGCTTGCGGCGCACCTGTCTTGGCAAGTATGCCGAGCCGATCCAAGTTCTTCCTGGCGATCTGATTCGTCGAGTCGAGCTCGATCGCCTTCTTGTAGGCCTTCTTGGCGTCGTTGTACTTCCCGAGCTCCATCAGTGCCTTGCCGAGACGGTTATAGGAGTCGGTGTCGTTAGGAAAGACGCCGATGATCGCGCGATTTGTTTGGACGGCTTCCTCCCAGCGACTTTCCATCGCGAGCTGGATGGCGACGTCTATCTGGCGTCGTCTTGTTTGGACGGTTTCTGTTTCTTGGTACATCTTTCCACCTAATCTTCTGCCGTAGTTCGAGCGATTGTAGCGCCGCCCCTTGGGGTGCGCAAGGCGGCCAACGTTACGAATCCGTAAAGTTCTTCGAGGATCGTCGGTTATTGGATCGTATCCTGAAGGGAAGGCTACATAAGGGTCGTGTTATTGGCGTTTGCCCTCAGGAAGAGTGGTCGGGGTGCGCAGATTTGAACTGCGGGCCTCACGGTCCCGAACCGTGCGCTCTAGCCTGGCTGAGCTACACCCCG
>JBKKBW010000300.1:0-4655 GCA_046713635.1 Dehalococcoidia bacterium | reverse complement strand
CCGGCGGACTGAGTCGCGATAATAGCTGTTACCGCCATCGATGACGATGTCGCTTTCAGAGAGCAGTCCGCCTAGCTCCGTGATCGTTGCCTCGGTTGGATCACCTGCCGGCACCATCACCCAAACGACGCGTGGCACTGGTAACGCCTCGACGAGATCGGAGAGCCCTCCGACCTGCGAGACGCTCGGATCACGATCGTAGCCGACAGTTTCGTGGCCGGCGGCGCGCAGGCGCTCGCTGATACCGGCGCCCATACGTCCCAGCCCAACGATACCGATTTTCACGACGCCGCCTCCCCCAGTCGTTCCACCGCAGCACACTTCCGGTTGCGCCGCCCATACACGACTTGTCGAGGGCCCGCCATGCCGACCTTCACGATGCCGCCTCTTGCAGTTCATCTAGAGTAACTCTCGTAACCCGCCGTCCATGGCGTAGCAAGGACAGTATGTCGCCAACCGCCTGTGCGCGCTTGAGCTGACCAAAGGTGTACGGCTGATCCGGAACTGAGATGTCGCGCTGCGGCTCGTCGATCACCTGGATAAAGACGCCGGTGTTCGGACCGCCCTTGTGGAGCTGGCCCGTCGAGTGCAGATAGCGAGGGCCGTAACCGAGCGTCGTCGCCACTCTCAGGCGATCGCGCAGCTTGATCCGGAGCGACTGCAGTTCGCCATCGAGCGCGTCAGTGCGCGGTAGAAACGCCTGGAGCGCGATGTAGTCGCCTGGGCTGACCTGCGACAGCAGATCAGCGAGCGGTGGCAGCGCGGGAACCGGCTGGCTGTTGCCCGACAGGATCTTCCCCGTGGCGTCCTTCGCCTCCTGAACGTTCGGCTCGTCGAACGGGTTGATCTGCAGCACGTGGCCGGCGACAGCCGTCGCGAACATCCAACGCATGAACTCCGCGCCGAGCTGAAGCGGTTCGTGGTAGCGCAGCCGGACGACAGGATGCCCGGCGCGCTCGAGCGCGTCGAGGCCCTCGTGTTCGCCAAGCGCGACGAAGATCCGGTCATCGCCGTACACCTCCGGCGCGCCGAGCGGTTCGCGATCGATCGGGATGATGCCTTTCCCGTCCTTTCCCGTCGATTCGGCGATAAGCTGTTCTATCCAGGCGCCGAGCGATGCGATCTCGTTTGGCAGGACGAGCGTGAGCTTATCGCGTCCGGAGAGCACAGCTTCGCTGATGGCTGCCCCAAGCCAGGCGCCTGGGTTAACCTCGATGGGCACAGAGTAGTGGCAAGCGTGCTGCATTTCGTGGCCGCGCTCCAATAACTTCTCAACGTCAACGCCCGCCAGTGCCGCGGGCGCCAGCCCGAAGTACGAGAGCGCCGAGTATCGTCCCCCAATGTTGGGCGCGCCCAGGAACGTCCGGCGGAAGCCAAGCGTCGCGGCAAGGCGGTCGAGCGGCGTGCCGGCGTCCGTAATCGCGACGTACTGGAGGCCGGCTGGCTGTACGCTCGCGAAGTGCTGCAGTAACGATGAGGTCTCGATCGTAGTGCCCGACTTGCTCGACACGATAAAGAGGGTTTCGCTCATACCGACGCGCTCTTGTGCGGCGAAGATAGCATCGGGGTCCGTCGTGTCGACAACGGTTGCTATATCGATGGGCGCCTTTGCGCCGAACGACGTCCAGAGCACTTCGGGAGCAAGGCTGGAGCCACCCATCCCAAGCAATATCAGGCTGCGGCAGTTATCGCGTGCAACGCCCTCCGCGAAGGTCCGGAGCGCCGGGCCAGCCTCGATCATCGGGTCGATAGCGGTGAGCCAACCGAGGCGACTTGAAATACCGTTGTCCTGCGCCTTCCACACGGTGTAATCGCCGTCCCAGATGCGCCGAACGACGTGCTGCTGGCGCATCTGCTGCAAACGGCGGCCAATTCGCTCGTCAAGCGCGGCCAAGCCGCAGGTCGGCGGCGGCAGACTCGGGGTCGGATCCTGAACGCGCCGACCGATCTCGTCGATCAGCTTGGCGAGGTCCTTGCCGAATGATGCGAGACCTTCGATGAGCAGCGCCTGCGCGATCGCCTTCAGGTCGATGCCCGCCGCTGCAAGTTTGCTGAGCGACTCCTCGGACTCCGCGACTTCCACCTCACCGAAGGGATGGACGTTCCCGTGATCGAGGAACGCCTTCAGCGTCGCTTCCGGCAAGGTGTTGACGGTGTCGGGTGCGACCAGTCCTTCGACGTACAGCACATCGGAGTAGGCGGGGTCCTTCGTCCCGGTCGAAGCCCAAAGCGGGCGCTGAACACGCGCGCCCTTCTGGGCTAGACGCTCCCACTTTGGGCCAGAGAAGATCTCTTGGAACCGCTTGTAGGCGACGCGCGCGTTGGCGATCGCCGCCGTGCCGCGCAGCAGCGAGTCCTGTGGGAGCAACGCGTCGGCTTTCGTGTCGACGCGGGAGACGAAGAACGACGCCACGCTCGCGATGTTATCGACGCGTTGGCTATTGAGGCGGCGGCGCTCCATTCCCGCGACATACGCGCGCGCGAACTGCTCGTACACATCGACATCGAAGAGCAGCGTGATGTTGATGTTGATGCCGTCAGCGATCAACTCCCGGACCGCCTCCACGCCTGGCTGCGTGCCGGGCACCTTGATCATGACGTTCCGCCGGGCAACGGTCGCGAACATCAGCTTTACCTCGGCGATGATCTCCTCCGTCGTTCCTTCCTGCGCCTCGAAGGAGACGAAGCCATCGCGACCGTCCGACCCGTCGTAGACAGGTCGCAGTACGTCGGCGGCAAGACGGATGTCCTCAGCCGCGAGTTCAAGGTACGCATCATAGGCGGTTGAGGGCTTCGTCGCTGCGATGCGCTGAAGCGCTTCGTCGTAGTCGCTGGATCCAGCGATCGCTTTCAGCAGGATCGTAGGATTCGACGTGATGCCCGTGATCCAGCCCTTCTCCACCAACCGCTCAAGCTCGCCGGACGTTACGAGAGCGCGGCGGAGAAAGTCCAGCCAGATGCTCTGACCGTCTTGGCGCAGTTGCTGGATCCGATCCATGCAGGCCTCCCGACCATGGTAACGGAATCGGCCCGGGCGCAAAGAGGAACGGCTCCCGATTTGGGAGCCGCTCGCACGTACCTTGCTGATGGGCCTTAGGAGCAGGACTCTCCATAATGCTGGATCGCTGTAAGCAGATCGGTGACGGCGTAGAACGTGCCATCGCCCTTTGGCTGCTGGTAGTTATCGATGACAAAGAGGATGTCCATGGTGTTGACGCGGCCATCGCCCGTGTAGTCCGGGCAGTTCGGGTCGCTGCCCGCCTGAGCAACAAGCGGCAGAGCCGCGATGATCGTAGCGCCTACGAGCGTTGCAAGTTTGTTCATAATCCGTCTCCCCTTCGCGCGTGCGTTCGGGGAAGCGACTACGCGTTTCCCCTTTGGAAGGATCGGCAGGCGAGCTGCAGGACTCGAGCGCTAGAAGCCCATCGAATGGAAGACTTCGGAGAGTTTCTTGGGGCGATAGGGGCGGTCGTCTTCCGCTGGCTGGTCGTCTACAAGGATATGGCTCTCGAGCATCCTTTTCTCGTGACGGATCTTCTTCTTCAACTCGTCAACGACTCGGTCTCGTGCTGCCTGATCTGTGCTGCTGAACATATGCCCGTCTCCTGAATGCTCGTGCGTTTAATCCTAAAACGCGGTCAGGAGCGGGACGTAACAGCGGACCTAGCTTTCTGACAGCCAGTCCGGCATGGGAGCCCGCAGCACCGCCAGCTCAGACTCGTAGAGACCCTGCTTGAGGGCGCCGAAGGTGACGCGGTGTTTCGCTGCGAGCGCGGCCGCCATCTCAACGGCCCGGCCGAGGACCTCTCCCTCTGGCACGGCAGCGTTGACGAGCTGGCGTTCTAGCGCCTCGGACGCGCTGTACCGCCGGCCCGTAAGGAGCATCTCGTGCTGGGTTGCGCGCGGTAGCCGCGCATCCAGGACAGCGTAGAAGCCGGGTGTGAGCGGCTGGCCCATCGCCAGATCGACTTCAGGCAGACACACGAAGCCCTTGTCTTCGCGCATCACGCGAAAGTCATGCGCAAAGGCGATGAACGCTCCCGCGGCAAAGGCGTGACCGTTCAGCGCGGCGACCGTCGCCATCGGAAAGCTGAGCATCCGCGCGAGCAGCAGGTGGAGGTCCGAGAGGAACGCGCCTATGGCCGGCCCGCCCTGCGTCGCGAGCCAACCGAGGTCGAGGCCGGTTGAGTAGAAGCGGTCTTCGCCGGTCGTAACCAGCGCAGTGGGCCCTTCGGAACGTTCGACTTCATCGAGCGCGTCGCTCAACGCATCGACAAACGGCCGGTTCAGTTTGTTCTCGCCGTCCTGCATTCGTAGGACGAAGACATCGCCTTCACGTTCGAGCTTGATCATGCGCGGCCTAACAATTCCATCCCCGGCCGGCACGCGTCCGTCAGTCGAGCCTGGTCATCTGCTGAGAGTTTGTCGAAGCGCGTGGGTAGGATGCCGCGAACAAGCGCGGCTGCGCTTTCCCGCCACGCGCCGGCGTCTGGATCGAGATCGAAGAACGCACTGATGACGCCCAGCGTCGCGTGTGGCTGCCGGACCAGGTCTTCGAATCGGACTTCCATATATTGCTCCGCGGGCAGCTTAGCAGCCGCGCGCATTCCGTGCTGGAGCTCCTGCGACCAGTACCCGCCGAAATACTCCAGCGG
>JBKKBW010000299.1:0-3769 GCA_046713635.1 Dehalococcoidia bacterium | reverse complement strand
CCATCCAGCAGTTCGCGCACATGCAGCGTCAGCGCCTGCCGGCTGTCGGGGTCGTCTGCCATCTGATCGAGCATGCCCTGGATGCCGCGCACCTGCCCTTCGATCCGGCGCAATCGCGTCTTGGCCTGGCCGATCAGGTCTAGCTCTGGCACGGATTCGTGCGTTACTTTAGCTTTCGTAACCATCTAGCTTCTCCGAATTGACATACCCCCAGGGGGTATGTTACCATACGGTCAGATAAAGTCAAGCCACAGGAGGCAATTATGGCTAAGCCCAAAGAAGTGACCGACACCGATTTCGAAACTGCTGTGTTGAAGGCCGACAACCCCGTGCTGGTCGACTTCTGGGCGCCGTGGTGCGGCCCGTGTCGCATGGTCGCCCCGATCGTCGAAGAGTTAGCCGACGAGTACGCGGGCAAGGTGGATTTCGTCAAGATGAACACAGATGACAACCCGAATACGGCGATCAAGTACGGAATCCGCAGCATTCCGACACTCCTCGTCTTCAAGGGCGGCGAACCCGTGGGGCAGATCATTGGCTTCCGGCCGAAGAGCGACTTGAAGCAGCGCCTCGACGCAGTTGTGACGACTGCGCCCAAGTAACACGACGGAAACACCGTGACCAACGAGCAACACTACGACGTTGTCATAGTCGGCGCCGGGCCAGCAGGTCTGGCGGCTGGACTTTACGCGGCGCGCGCCCGTCGGCGTACCCTGCTCCTTGAGCGAAAGGTAACCGGTGGCCAGATCGCGCTGACTGCGATCATCGAGAACTATCCCGGTATCGAGGAAGTGGATGGCTTTGAACTCGGCCAGATCATGCAGCGTCAGGCCGAAAAGTATGGTATGGAAGTCGGCTTCGCTGAAGTTACTTCGCTCGAAAAGCGAGACAACCTTCAGATCGTCCACACCACCGAAGGCGACTACAGCGCGAAGGCGCTCATCATCGCCAGCGGCGCAGACTATAACCGCCTCGAGATTCCGCGCGAAGTCGAGCTGACCGGCAAGGGCGTCTCGTACTGCGCGACATGCGACGCAGCCTTCTTCAAAGACCAGATTGTCGCCGTGGTTGGCGGTGGTGACGCTGCGATGGACGAAGGCTTGTTTGTCACACGTTACGCGTCGAAGGTGTACGTCATCCACCGCCGCGACGAATTGCGAGCCAGCAAGATACTGCAAGAGCGCGCCTTTGCTAACCCGAAGATGGAGTTTGTCTGGAACACCGTCGTCGAGAGCATCGAAGGCGAGGACGAGGTTGAGCGAGTCAAGCTAAGAAATGTAGTCACCAACGAAGAATCAACTCTCGATCTGTCCGCTGTGTTCGTCTTCATCGGACATCATCCCAACACAGCGTACCTACAGGACCACGTCAAGATGGACCCGGGTGGGCACATCTACGTGAACGACTGGATGGAGACCAACGTGCCGGGCATCTTCGCCCCCGGCGACGTGCGCGTGAACGCGGCTCGGCAAGTCGTCTCCTCCGCGGGCGATGGCGCCACTGCCGCCATCCGTGCCGACCACTACATCACCGATACCTTCGTCGAATAGGCCCTGGCTTCTCAGTTGGTGGTTCCCCCGCTCGGGCGTTGCCTCTATACTGATTATTCCCGTCCTGCGGAGCGTCATGAGCGGACGCTAGGAACGTTAGGGGAGCTAGGTGGAGGGCGTCATCAAGCAAGTTGGGTCCGCGTCGTTCGGTATCGGTCGCCGGCGAGTGTTGTTCTCGCTCGCCGCTGCCCTTCCGTTGCTCGTGGCGTGTGCTGCCCTTGTCGCGCAGGCTGGCGGGGGCGGACTGGCGCTGGAGGGCAAGGCGTCCTCAGGTTTGAGCGCTGGTACCGAACCCGGCGGGTGCGGCGCGTCGCTCGCCATCCAGCCACCCTTCGATTCAACCTATAGCTGTACCTCGCTCGGGAGCGTCGCTGGCCTCCCGCCAAACTACGGCGGGCTAGTCTTCCTCAACGGCGATCCCAACACCCTCCTCATTGGCGGAAACGCTAACACTGAATCTGGCGCGCTGTATCGCATCGGGCTTGTGCGCGACGGTGCCGGCCATATCAGCGGCTTTGCCGGCGAAGTCACGCGCGTGGCTGACGCCGCCTACAACGACGGAGGGATTGTCTACGGCCCGGACGGCGTCCTGTTCTTGGCACGGTGGCCAGAGAACGGTATCGGCCAGACGCTTCCCGGCAGCTCTATCACCGACAAGATCGTGAACCTTGATCCATTTCAGGTCTGTCCTGCGGCCTCCGCGCTGAATTTCGTACCGGCCGGCTTTCCCGGCGCTGGCCAGCTCAAGCTCGTTACTTGGGGCGGTGGTTGCTGGTACACGGCGGGGTATGCCCCGGATGGTAGGGGGACGTACGATATCACGTCCGTAGTTAGCGAAACGGTGATCACCGGAGGGCCCGAAGGATTCATCTACGTCCCACCCGGATCGCCGCTGTTTCCCGACTTCGACAGCATGCTCGTGGCAGAGTACTCCGCTGGAAACATTGCGGCGTACGCGCTCGACAGCAATGGCGACCCAGAGCCCGAGAGCCGCAGCGTGTTCATCGCCGGACTCTCAGGCGCTGAAGGCGCGGCGATCGATCCGCTGACGGGCGACTTCCTGTTCTCGACGTTCGGAGGCGGCAACCAAGTTGTCGCGATCAAGGGCTTCGCCGCGCCACCGACACCAACGCCAACCAGCACGCCCGCAGAGCAGACAGCGACCTCTACACCGCTCTCGCCGACCGCGATCCCGCTCACGCCGACGGCGACCGAGGTCCCGCCAACCACCACCTCCGCGCCGCCTACGCCAACGCTGGTGACACCGACATCGACGCCGGAACAGCCAACGGCAACCGGTACGCCAACCCGGACTCCTCGTCCCGCGACACGGGTGCCGACGGCGACGCCGTCGGCGACGAGGCGCGCACCGACGTCTACGCCGACCCTGCCACGGACCGCGGTCCCGACATCGACTCTACCGCCGACTATGACGCCCGCGGCCACCGCGACCGCGACGCTTTCTCCTTCGCAGGCCATCGCGACCGCAGATGCCGTGTTCTTTGCGGGAGCGACGGCGACAGCAGAATCCCTGACGGCCGAGGCGGCAGCTACGACACAGGCGGCCTCTGCAGAGGCAACAGCGACCGCCGGAGCGGCCCAAGCCACGGCTACCTCGGAGGCCAAGACGGAGGCTACGGAGACTTCTGTATCAAGCACGGCCACGGCCCGCGCTGCCGCAACAGCAACGCGCGAGTCCGAAGTTCTGGGGGGTGTGGCGACACCTTTCGGCCCTGCGGACGGCGGCGGTGGCTCCGGCGCAGGCGTTCCATCGTTCGGGGTAGGCGCAGGTCAGCCCGAAACGACGGCAGCGGTTCCGGGCCTGGACCAGGTGTCGAAAGATGCGGGCGTGATCGCCACAAATCTGACCCTCGCGATCATCCTGCTACTGGTACTGCTCACCTCGTCAGCCATGTTCAACGAAACGGTCAGCGAGCACCGGGTCGAGCTACAGGGCTACGCGATGCGCACGATGTCGCCACTCTCGTCGATTCGCGGGCGCGTTACATCCTTCCTGCCAGCGGGCCTGTCGGGCGGTTCGATCGTGAGCCTACTGCTCGGCCCGCTGTTGCTGCTGGGCGTGACGGCGCTCATATACAGTCTGAACGAGCCGGATATTGGACTCGACGGCCAGACCGCCCTGCTCTTCAGTAGCCTTCTCATCGCTATTGCTGTAATCACGTACGTCATCGAAGGTGGCGAAGTGCTCATGTCTAGCC
>JBKKBW010000298.1:0-1105 GCA_046713635.1 Dehalococcoidia bacterium | reverse complement strand
GCGTACCACTGTTCGATGAACCCCTCGAGATGCTTCAGGAGCGCGCGCTTCAGCTCGCGCGGGTCCGGCGTCGCTTCTCCTAGCTCTTCGACAAGGCGCGAATGGAGCTGGAGGGTTGCAAGCCTTTGTGCACTCTTTGTCGGGGCGTAGTCCCATAGCGTATGGCCGAGGTCAAAGATAACTGCCCGGATCGGCGGCATGGCTACTCTACCCAGATGCCGTCTGGCGTGAACTGCGCCGTCGCGCCTTCTACTGTTTCGATCAGGACGCTATAGCGCTCTGGCGCGACTTCAAGTACGACAGCAACCTGCCTGCCCGCAAAGAGATCTGCGAACTGCTGATCGGAAAACCGATCGCAACCGAGGGCTGCATAGATCGTCTCCTCCGATGTGTGAATTACGAGTAGCCCATTGGCGCAGGTTGCGTCAGTCAAAAGGCGGAGGGCTTCGCCCTGCGGCGTCTCTTCAGCCCGACGTGTTATCTCCCCAAGTGTCGAAGTCTGAACAACAGGCGATGCTGCCGCGGGCACGTCAGTTGGCCTCGACTCAGGGCTGACTTGAATGGAAGCTGTTGGTTCTCCGTCGGCGGGGGTGTCCTGCAGATCAGGCGTGGTGGACGTATCAACGTTTGAGTCGTCCCCGCAGGCGGAGATTGCAACTGCCACGGACAGTGCCGTAGCTACGAAAAGCGCTCGAATCATCGATTCGAGTGTAGGCGCTGTCCAGGGCGCCAACAAGGTCGGTAGCCCGTTATGGGAACTCATGATAGACTTCCCACAATGGTGGATCGAACAGCAAGATGCTAGACGTCTACCTGCTCACACTCGCGCTGGCTGTCGGCATAGGACTCGCCGCGACGCTCGCGTCGTACGTGGCCTCGCGGACCGTCGTGCGCATTGGCGCCTTTCACCGAAGGCGTGGCGTCAACGAACGCCCGCGCTGGGGTGGAGCGGCGGTCTTCCTGACGTTCGCGCTTGTGCCGTTCATCGCGTCGGCGATCTCCGATCAGGCGGCGGGATTGTTCTCCCCGAAGTCGAACGAGTTTATCGCGTTCTTGGCGGCCTGCTCTGTGATTTTTGCCGTCGGGTTCCTGGATGACTGGCTGG
>JBKKBW010000297.1:0-5952 GCA_046713635.1 Dehalococcoidia bacterium | reverse complement strand
GATCGGTCCTAGGCCCAGGACCTCGTCAGCCACTGCGTCGACCAACTCATCGCGAACGGCGCCAACGATACCAGGCATCTCCTGCGAAATGAGTGACTTGGCCGCTTGCACAACGGCATCACGGGCTCGCTGCGGATCGAGCCCTTGTAGCTTGCTCGGATCGAGCTCTTCAATCAGGCGCTGGTGCAGCGTGAACTTGAGCTCGTTGACAGCCTCAACGCTCTGTCCGCGCCGTTGGTACGGGCGATCCCCGCCGTCCGCGCCAGGTGCCTTTGGTTGCCAGCTAAAACTCATATCGGTTCTCCGTCGTCTTAGACTGCGCGCCCAAGGAAGCGCTCCAAGAAGCCCTTCCGCTCACGCTGCGCACCAGACAGGTCATACGCCAGATCAGTGATGGCGCGCGACACGCGCGCATATGGTTTCGCCGTGACAATTGGAATGCCGAGCTGATTGGCGCTTGCCACGTTGTAATCGTGCGGGATGCGCCACGTAACCTGGTACTCCAGCACCCGCTCAACGTCCTCCTCACGCAGGCTGTTCGCTGACGTCGAGTGGTTGATCACCAGCTTCACCTTGTCCTCTGAAACATCTGCCGCGCGAAGCATCTCCAGCGCTAGTGCTGTGTCCTTGATACTCGCAATGTCCATACTGGTTACGAGCAGGATGATGTCGGCCAGTTCCAAGGTCATCGCGATAATCTCGTTGAACGTTCCGGGCGTGTCGATAACGACCCAGTCGTTGCCTTGTGCAAGCAGATCGACGATCTTCTCAATGTGTTGCGGCGTTAGATTGCGCCATTCCGTTGGGTGGAGTGGCGCCGGCAGGATCGAAACGCCTGTGTGGTGCCGTGCCAGGCTCTCCTTGATCGATTCGCGGTCGAGCTCATCGATGCGCCGGCCGAGGTCGGCGATACTATGCTCAACAGCAATGTCCATCATAATCGCGACGTCGCCGAAGCGCGTGTCCATGTCCACCAGCGTGACGTTGGCTTGCGTCGTACTAAAGAGCGCCGACGAGAGATTCGTTGCGATGGTCGTCTTGCCAATACCACCCTTCGCTCCGAAGATCGTCACCACGGTTCCACGCGCAATCGGTTCGGGGGTATCGCCCTCAGTCTGGAGACGACGGCGCTCCTCCTGCCCCAAGATCCCGTAAACAGCTCGAACAACATCTTCCGGCTTGAGCGGCTTGATCAGGAAGTCGCGGGCGCCGGCGACCATTGCGCGCCGCACAGAGGCGGCATCTGCCAACGATGAGTAGACGATGATGGCCGCACGCGGGTTCGCCGAGCCAAGCATCTCCACGCTCTGGAGTGCGCGAGCGACTGGCTCCTCCATACTAATGAGGAAAATGTCCGGGGAGTGCTCCTTGGCAGCGGTGACCGCTTCGATACCGTAGTCAGCTTCACCCACCACGGCCAACTTACCAGCCATCAGCATGTGCTTCAGGTCTGACCGGGCGCCAATGTCCGGATCGACGATAATGATCTCAGGATCGCGAGCCACGATTCCCTTCCCCTCTGTTAGTCGACGCTCTCCTAGCCTTCAGGGTTGAACTGCCTAAAGAGATCGATTGGTGGACAAACCGGTGCGTTGGTCTGCAAAGGCGCGGTATCGCCAAAGCTGCGAAGCGCCAGCCGGATTTGACCTTCGTTACTCTGGGCAAATGTCTCGGCGCAAAACAGATTGGTAGTTTGTTCCGGCGTCAGAAGAAGCGTGGCACTGTCAGCTTCCAGCTGAGGAGCCGCGTCTGACGTCCGCGTTCGATCGCCGCTTGCGGGGGTTGCCTGCGCATCGTCGCTTGTGAGCCCTGGAGCAGCGGGCGCGACATCCACGATCGTCTGGCTCACCGCGCTGACCTCGACATCGCTTATCAGGACGAAGGCCGGCGCGTTCTTGAACGGCACCCACAGCACGTCCACGTGGTCGCCAGGGAGCACCAGGCCGCTGACGCCGATAATCTCGTTAAAGCTTAGTGCGACGCCGCGCTTACCAGGCTCCAGGATGTACGCAAGGGCGTCGTTTGTACCTATCGTTGTGTCGACGAGCTTCGAAGCCAGGACTGGCTCGCCTTGGTTGATTGGGTAGCGTGCCACCTGACCAACCACGAAGTCCGTACTGGCGAGCGCCTGGAACGGCTCGTTGGCCGCATCGAAATTCTGCACTTCGATCATGTCGGCTGTGATTCGCGTCCCAGGTGGAATCGTCGATGCGGCCACCACGACAGGAACACTGCCAGTGGACGTCGCTTTGTCTCCCGAACGGGAGATAGCAGCGTAGACAAGCACAGCAGCAAGCGCCGCAAGGACGAGCGCCAAGAGCAAGAACCGCCGGTTAACGCGACTGCCAGCAGCGGAGGTAGGAACTGATGCCATATGCGACTCCCTCGCTTCAAACAGAATTGACTACGTTCCCATAGTCGTGGGGACACGGCCCACAGGCCGTTCTAGAGATGTATCGGTCGGGGTTTGGTCAAGCTTTACCTTTGGCTGCAATTGCCAGTCCGCCGCGTAGCCAGAAGGCCTCCAGCTTGGGGCCCTTCGGGTTTCCGCTGCTGGCGACGCGGCTAAGGAGCTCCGTTCAGGTAGCTCTCAGCCAAGACGGGGTCAGACAACTCCTGTGTCCAGCGGGCTTCGGGAGAATCCGCCTGCTCCAGCCGCGTTCTTCAGCCGATGCCTCCTACGTGAAAGAGAGACGCTGGAATGCCCTAACTATCGGGTTAGGTTCCGCCGCGATGATTGCGGCGCTCGGGATGGCTGCCGTCTATGGGGCTGTGCTCCGTCGCATCGCCACGAACGCCTTCGGCGCCACAGGCGACTTCCTACCCTTTTACAGCGCGGGATACATGGTGCGGACAGGTCAAGTAAGCAGCCTGTACGATCCTGCGACTCTGGAACTGGTCCAGCGACAACTCTATCCCGGCAGCTTTGACGAAGCGCTGGGCTACACGCTTCCCGTGTTCGTAGCCTGGGCCTTCGCCCCAGTTTCGTTGCTGCCGTTTACCGCCTCGTTCTTCCTGTTTATGGGCGCGCTGGGAACCTTGCTTGCTGCGATCACCTACACTTTTCGACAATACCTCGCAGACGTGCCGCAGCTGCCGCGAAGCGTCTTTCTTGGCTGTGCGGCGTTCGGAATGCCGACCATCGCGTCGATTGTCTTCGGTCAAGTCGATCTGATTGTGCTGAGCGGCCTAACCGCGGGCTATCTGTTGTTACAGAACGGCAGGCCGCGTGCTGCGGGCCTCGCGCTTTGTCTTATGCTCGTGAAGCCTCACATGCTGTTTGGCGTAGGCTTGCTGCTGCTGATGCGTCGTGAGTGGCGGACGGTTAGTACGCTTGCCGTTGTCGGCATCCCCTTGCTCGTCCTGCCCCCGCTGCTCAGCGCGCCAGACGCGCTAATCGATAACGTCAAGATACTGGCGTCATACCCGGGCGCAGACAAGGAACTGGCGGTCAATGCTACAGTCATGCCCAACTGGCGTGGCTTCATGCTCAGCGCGACCAACGGCACCAACATGCTTCTCTGGCTGCCCGGTCATGCTGTCATTGCGGTAGGAGTGGTCATTGCGGCCTATGCGTCCTGGCGCAGGCACCGTGACCTGGACAGGACATACGCAATAGCTGCGATTCTACCGATAATCGTCTCGCCGCATCTACACACACAGAGTCTAGTGCTTCTCTTACTGCCCGCCGCGATCCTTCTTCGCGCCTATTTCCGAGCAGGCCGGTCAACCGCACGCGAGATGCCCGCGGTGAACGCGCTCCTTTTCGTCTACGCGTCGGCCTTCTTCCTGTCGATTACCGCGATCCAGGGCCTCTCATTGGGCATCTTTCCAGTGCTGGCCCTCTACCTTGTCGTCCTGCGACGCTGGCCGGAGTCTGATGAGGGGGCCTTGACGGCACGGACGCCGGCCCATAAACCCGGCGCTCGCCGCATGAGGCGCCTGGCGGACAAGAGCTACGCCTGAGAGGCGACGCGGGGGCCGGAGTCGCGGCCCATCTGCTTACGTAGCGCGTTTAGCGCGCGATGCTGTATCACTCGAACGGCGGCAACGCTCTTACCGACGATCTCCGCCACCTCGCGGTATTCGAGATCATCAACGAACCGGAGGATGATCACCTGACGCTGCTCGTCGCGCAGGCCAAGGATCGCCTCACGAACGAGCTCACCATCAGCCAGGCGCTGAACCTCTTCCTCAGGGTTGCCGTGCCGGCTCACATCAACGAGTGTTTCCGGCAGCTCCGCGCCATCACGCTTCGACCGCAAGTAGCTAACCGCCAGGTTGTGTGCAATGCGCAGTAGCCAGGAAACGAAGGGTGCTCCCCTAATTTGATAGCGCTCAATGGCTTCCCAGGCCTGCAGGAACGCCTGGGCAGTTAGGTCTTCCGCCTCGGCTGGTCTGCCCACTATGTAGTAGATGTGGCGATACACGCGTACGACATGCTTGTCGTAGAGGGCGCCGAACGCTTCGCGATCGCGCTGAATAGCGCGCTGCACAAGCGCTAGCTCGTCGGTCTGCGACTCGCGATTTTCGACCATTCGTATCCGTATTGGCGCCGGTCCACAGGCCGGCATCAAGACTCCCTAGAGAAGGATCGGCATAGGTGGAAAATGCCTAAAGGGGCCGCTTCCCTCAGAACAGGGCCCTAGCGGGTGCCTGGTTCTTTTGCAGTGAAGTGTGGGATGGGCTAGCCGGCTGCTTGCTCCACAGTTGGTTCCTCCGGCGGCAGTGATTCGTCCTCCGTTCGGTCACGGAAGATGTTGGGGATCGGCTCGCCATGGGCCGATCGATCAGTCACGGATCCAACCGGACCCGGCTCGTTCGCAACTGGCGAGTCCAGCATGACCAATGGGGATGCAGGCTGCGTAGTGAGTTCAGCGGTTTCTGGCGGCTTCTCCCGTAGCACGTTGGGAACAGGCTCAGGATCTGGTGGCTCCACATACTCATCGAGATCGAAGCGAAACACGCAGGGACCTATCGCGAACGTATCGTGATTCGACAGAATCTCCCACTGACCACCTACCGCACCCATAGCTGTTAGCCTTCGGATCTCATGCACCATTAGTTGGTCGCCGCGGATCCAAACCCGCGCAAATTCGCTGGGCACATCATCGCCATCCAACTCAGACGGCAGTTGTATCTGGCAGCGGTGTCCGGACCCAATGCTCAGCGGCTTCGCTCCAACAGCAAACGTTTTCCCCGCTAGCGGACCAGCCGTCATGTTGAGAACGCCAAGGGCGGGCTCCATTTCACTCGGCGGCAAAGGTGGCGAATCCTCTGCCCTTTCCGTGAGCGATCGCGCCCGGTTCTTTGCGATCGTGATCGAAACTGGTTCGCTGGGCGCTGGTGAAGGCGAAGATGGCTGCGGGGCGTCTCCGCCATGCGAGCGCTTGCGCAAGAACCAGGCCAACGCTAAAAGGATAACGACAGCGATCACTAGAGCGAGCGCGATGGGCACTATGTCAACCACGCCGCCGCCCGACTTGGCGCCGAGCTGTACACCCAGTTCACCAAACGTCGCGTCGCCAGAGCTGGTCCTGACGTCTAACGCGAACATGTGGTCGCCAGGGTCGAACTCTGCCGGGTCAATCGTGAACTCGTAGGGCGCATTCTGCAGCGTGTCGACTGTCTGTCCGTCGACCAGCAGGCTGACCGACTGGATCGTCTCGGCGGAGATGACGTCGGCAGTAAGAGTTCGTATCTGAGCAAGTCGCGCTCCGGCCTGCAGGTCGCGGAAGCTCGCGCAAACGCTCGCCGGGCACACAATGCGCTCCGCGCTGCCAGTGGCTGCTCCTGAGTTCACTTCGACGTGCACGGTAACGAGACTCGAGGTCTCGATATCCAGATTGGATGCGTCCAAGTTCACGACGTATTGGTTGCGTAGCAGATCGCTCACTCTGCCATAGAGCGCCGGTAGGCCCTCTGGCGTCGCTGTCTCGATGAAGCGTCCGC
>JBKKBW010000296.1:0-5781 GCA_046713635.1 Dehalococcoidia bacterium | reverse complement strand
CAACCAGCGTGACAATGCGCGGTTCTTGGCAGAGCAAGGTGCCGCGGTCGTGCTGGAGAACGACCGGCTTGACGAGCTCACCGGCGTCGTCCGAGATCTGCTGTCCGACGTGTCGCGGCGCCAAGCCATGTCGGAGGCGATGCGCAAACTTGCGCGGCCTGATGCAGCCAAAGACATCGCGCGTATGCTCAAGGAGGTCGCGGCGTGACCAGCGACATCCCGAAGCGCGTGCACCTGGTGGGCGTGGGTGGAATGCACATGTCGGCGATCGCGCGTATTCTCATCGGGCAAGGTCATCGCGTCACCGGCTCCGATGTGCGACTATCGCCGCTAACTAATGCCTTGGCAGCTCTCGGCATTGTCGTCCAAGAGGGCCATCGCGCTGAGCATGTCGGCGATGCCCAACTCGTTGTGACAACGTCCGCGGCGAACGACGACAATCCAGAGCTGGCCGAGGCGCGGCGGCGTGACATCCCGATCATGAAGCGCCACGATTTCGTTGCGAAGCTGATGGAAGGCAAGCGGTCGATTTGCATCGCCGGAACCCACGGCAAGACGACAACTACTGGCCTGATCGCGGCGATGCTGGTGCGCGCGGGCCGCTCGCCAACCTACCTCGTTGGCGGGGAAGTCCGCGATCTTGGCACGAATGCTGCGCCCGGCAAGGGCGATGACATCGTGGTCGAAGCAGATGAGTTCGACCGTGCGTTCTTGGCGTACGCGCCGGATATCGCCGTTGTGCTCAACGTCGAGCCTGACCACCTCGATATCTACGGTTCCTTTGATGAATATGCGAAGGCGTTCGCGCAGTTCACGTCGCAGGTCAAGGCCGGCGGACTACTCGTCGCCTGCACGGACAGCCCGAAGATTCGCGAATTGCTCGCATCGACGAGTGTCGACGCGCATGTCCAGACCTACGCGGTCAGTGGCGAAGCGGACTGGACCACGAAGGATATCCGTGCGACGCCAGACGGCGGCCAGACGTTCGATGTGCTGTTCCAGGATAGCGAGGAGACGTTCGAGATCCGGCTCCCCGGCACGTTCAACATCGCGAACGCATTAGCAGCAATAGCCGTCGGTCGCGCTCTGGAGATGCCGATTGATGTCATGCGCGAGACGCTCGCCGAGTATGGTGGCGCCCGCCGTCGCTTCGAGCTGGTCGGGGAGGCTGGCGGCGTCACTGTGATGGACGACTACGCTCACCATCCGACTGAAATCGCAGTGAACGTGATGGCCGCGCGTGAGCGCTTCGCTGGGCGTAAGCTGGTCGCGGTTTTCCAACCGCACACTTATAGTCGCACGCTGTACCTGCTCGATGCGTTCCGCACGTGCTTCCGCGGTCTCGATGAGTTGCTCGTGCTCTCGACGTACGCGGCCCGCGAACCCGAGTCATCCGGCATCGACGCGAGGGGCCTGGTCGAGGCGATCGAGTCGCCCAAGGCACGCTTCGTCGCTGACTTCGACGAGGCAGCTCGCGTCGCGCATGAGCTGCTGCGCCCGGGCGATGTCTTTTTCACGATCGGTGCTGGTGATGTCGATGCGGTCGGGCCTCTCGTACTCGAGCGCCTAAAGGCGAACGAGCAACACGCGCGGCGTGCCGCAGGCAGCGCCTCGTCTGGTCTCACCGCAGCGCTCCAGAAGGTCTCGCCGGTCCGGACCGGCGAGCCGCTGTCACGTCACACAACGTTCGGCGTCGGCGGCCCTGCCGATGTCTACGTTGTTGCGCGGAACGCGGACCAGCTCGCGCAGATCGGCATCGCCTGTCGTGAGTTCGACGCTCCGGTCTTCGTACTCGGCTCGGGGAGCAACATTCTGATCGGTGACCGCGGTGTCGGCGGCGTAGTGATCGAGAACAACGCGAAGGCACTCATTGGCCCAGAGCCACATGATGGTGGCCGAGTCCGTTTCCGGGCGGAGTCGGGCGCCAGCTTCGCCGGTGTAGCGCGTTCCCTCGCACGGCGCGGCTTTGCGGGCTTGGAGTGGGCGAGCGGCATCCCCGGCACGCTTGGCGGGGCGGTCGTGTACAACGCGGGCGCTTATGGCGGCTGCCTGGGTGATGTTCTGCAGTCGATCTCGCTGATCAACGGGACTGGCTCGACGAAGGAGCTTCCAGCCGAGCAACTAGATCTCCAGTATCGCGGTAGTGTCTTCACGCGCGGCCATTTCCGTGACCGTGTCGTGCTGACGGCCGACTTCGTCGTTTGGCCAGGCGACGCGCAGTCCCTCATGGAACGCGTCCAGGACCTCGACACGAAGCGGCTCGCCGCGCAGCCGCGCGGCCGCAACGCAGGTTCGATTTTCAAGAACCCGCCAGACCATCCGGCCTGGAAGCTCATCGACGACGTCGGCCTGCGGGGCCATCGCATCGGCGACGCCATGATTTCTGACAAGCACTGCAACTTCTTTCTGAACGTCGGGCGGGCGCGTGCCACGGACGTGATGGCGCTAATCGATCTGGCACGAGCGCGCATCCGCGAGCAGTTTGGGATCGAGCTGGAGTTGGAGATAGGTCTGGTAGGCGAGGGCTTTGATGGCGAATAAGCTGCGTCTCGGCGTGATCTTCGGCGGCCGATCGCGCGAGCATGAGGTCTCCGTAAACTCGGCCCAGCACGTCATCGCCGCGGCAACGGATCGCTTCGATGTCGTACCAATCGGAGTGACGAAGACCGGAGCCTGGCTCACACCAAACGAGACACAACGCCAGCTCGACGCGTCATCTGATCCGTTCACGAAGACCATGGGCGATGACGGCGCTCGGGGCATCCTCGCCAGGCCTGAGGCTCTGGGCGTGCTGAACGAGGTCGATGCGGCGTTCCCGCTCATCCACGGCACCTTCGGCGAGGACGGGACGCTCCAAGGCTTCCTGGCGCTGGCTGGCGTGCCATACGCCGGCGCCGGTGTTGCAGCGAGCGCTATTGGGATGGACAAGGGGCTGATGAAACGCCTCCTCCGCCAGGCGGGCCTCGACGTGGTCGACTTCATCGTTGTTCGCTCAGCGCAGTACCGCAACGCGCAGCGGGAGATCATCGACGCGATCGAGACATCGATAGGGTATCCCGCCTTCGTCAAGCCGGCGAACGGCGGTAGCAGTGTGGGCGTCGGCAAGGTGCACTCGCGCGAAGACGTTGGTAAGGCGATGTGTACGGCCTTCCAGTATGACCGGAAGGTGCTGGTCGAGCGCGGCGTGACGGCGCGCGAGGTCGAGTGCGCAGTGCTCGGAAACGACGACCCGCAGCCATCGCCGATTGGCGAGGTGCATTACACACGCGAGTTCTACGACTACGAGGCGAAATACCTCGATCCGGAGACGAAACTCGTCATTCCAGCTGAGATCTCGGACGAGACAGTCGAGCAGATACAGGAGCTGGCAGTGCGCGGCTACCGCGCGCTCGATTGCGCAGGCATGGGTCGCATGGACTTTTTCCTGACCGACGAGGGCGACATTTACCTTGACGAAATCAATACGCTGCCCGGCTTCGCGCCCAGCAGCATGTACCCGATGCTCTGGCAGCAGGCTGGCATGAGCTATGGCGATCTCATTGCCCGGCTGGTGGAGCTTGGCATTGAGCGGCATCAGGAGCAGAAACGTGGCCACTAGGCGGCCGTCTGTAGGCAGTGGCGTGCGCTATCGGCGCACTCGCGCGAAGACCTCTACAGCGGGTCGTCGCCAGGTCCGCGTGCCTGAGATTTCGCTCCCTAAGTTCGATTCGCGCGCGCGAAAGATCGCGGTCGCTCTCATTGCCATGGCGTCGGCCACGGTGGGGGGCTTTTGGCTGTATAACTCGCCCGTTCTGGCGCTGCACGGCGTCAAAGTGCAAGGCAACCAGGTGCTCTCCGACGAGGTTGTGCGCCAGGTTGCAGATCTGGAAGGAAAGCGTCTGCTCCAGCCTGATCTGGACGACGCGCAGGAACGGCTCCAGGCGTTTCCTCTCATTAAGGAGGCTGATGTAACCCGCGATTGGCCGTTTGGCGCTCATGTCTCCGTTGTCGAGCGGGTGCCGTGGGGCGTCTGGCAGATTGGCGATCAACGCTACGTCATCGATGACGAAGGAGTGGTGCTGACGCTTCCCGAGCCAACGAATGCGCCCGCGATCGTTCAAGCCGATGCTCTTGGTTCGCTCCGGCCGGGCGAACGCGTGGACGCTAGTGCCGTGGCCGTTGCGAAGCAATTGTTCGCGACTTCCGAGCAGTCGATCGGCCAGTCGGTTACGCGGCTGGAGTTTTCACAGACAACAGGACTAACCGCGGTCTTCGCCGACGACGTTCGCGTACGATTCGGTGGGCTCGACAACTACGAGTTCAAGCTCGCTGCGCTCTACGCTGTGCTAACGCGCGCCCGGGAGAAGGGCGAGTCAGTCCGCGCCGTTGACCTGCGGTTCGGCGATCGGGTGGCAGTCCAGTGAACCACATGCTGTTAGCAACGCCTGCGGGGAAGGAGGCCCAGCCATGAGAAAGGGCGGCGTCCTAGCTTCCATAGACGTCGGCACAACAAAGGTCTGCACGGTCGTTGGGGAGGTCCTGCCGGAACAGCCCCTGCGAATCCTTGGCGTGGGCATCGCCGCCGCAAACGGGCTGAACCGCGGCATGGTTGAGAATCTGCGTGATGCGTCGGAATCAATCCGCACATCGATCGAGCAGGCGGAGCGATCGAGCGGTACCCGCATCCTTTCTGCCCACATCGGCGTCACTGGCCCGCACCTGTCCTGCACTAATAACCGTGGCATTGTGGCAATTCCCGACCGCGAGCGGCCGATTAGCCAGGATGACGTGAACCGAGCGCTTGATGGCTCACGCATCGTCAGCATTCCGACGAATCGCGAGATCATACATTCGGTGGCACGCTACTTCATCGTCGATGGACAGGAGCACGTCACTGACCCAGTCGGAATGTTCGGTCAACGTCTAGACGTAGAGACGCACATCATCACGGGACTGAGCACCATGCTCCAGAATGCAACGAAGTGTGTCGAGAGCGCCGGTGTCCAGGTCGAAAGCCTTGTCGCGATACCCTTGGCGAGCGCGGAGTCCGTACTGGAGGAGGAAGAGAAGCGACAGGGCGTTGTTCTTGTCGATATGGGAGGGGGCACGACGGACGTTGCGGTCTTCGTCGAAGGGAGCATCCTCCATACGGCGTCGCTGCCCGTTGGCGGCAACCACATCACCCGCGACCTGGTTGTCGGCCTCCGTTGCCCGTACCAGGCGGCCTCCGATGCGAAGGAGCTCTACGCCCACGCGCTCCCCAGTTCGGTTGATGCCGAAGAGACCGTTGATCTGCAAGTCTTCGGCGCGGAGGAACAGCGCGCTGTCCAGCGCCGCCGTATCGCGGAGATCGTACAGGCTCGGGTGGAAGAGACGTTCGAGATGGTGATGCGTGAGGTGCGCCGCGCTGTCCATGACGACATCCTTTCAGCAGGCCTCGTGCTTGGAGGAGGCACGGCAAAACTCGCTGGTATCGCGCAACTAGCCGAGCAGGTGACCGGACTGCCGGCCCGCGTAGGCATTCCCCGCAACATTCAGGGGCTCGTAGATACGCTCTGCGATCCGGCCTACGCGGGTAGCGTTGGCCTGCTGCAATGGACCGTAAGGGAACTGGAGGCTGGGGCGTGGCACACGAGCCCGAGGCCGCCGATGATCGGTGGTGATCTCTGGGCGCGTCTGTCGCGCTGGGTACGAGTATTACTGCCGGAATGAGGAGGTGACGTGCTAGCGACGTACGAATCCACGGATGACGACGAAGCCTTGGGCGGGGCTCAACCGGTTCTACCTGGCATGGTGCCAGAG
>JBKKBW010000295.1:0-4046 GCA_046713635.1 Dehalococcoidia bacterium | reverse complement strand
ATCGACATAAGCATGCTCGACTGCCAGATCGCGATCCTTGAGAACGCGTTCATGCGCTATTTCGTGACGGGCGAGGTACCGGGCCCGATCGGCACGCGCCATCCTGCCGCGACGCCGTTCCAGGCGTTCCCGACGAAGGACGGCTACATCGTGCTTGCGGTGAGTTGGGGTGTGGAGAACCAGTGGGAGTTGTTCTGTGCGATCATTGGGCGGCCCGAGCTGATCAACGACCCGCGCTTCGATACGCCGCACGCGCGTACTGCTAACCACGCCGAGCTGGAGCCGCTGCTGAACGATGCGTTGACGCAGCGCGCGACCGTGGAGTGGATCAGGGAGTTCGATGAGATTGGCCTGCCCTGTGGGCCGTTGAACAGCATCCCGCAGGCCGCTGCGCTGCCGCAGGTCAAGGCGCGCGAGATGCTCGTCGACGTCGATCACCCACAGATCGGCAAGATCCCTCTCGCGAACACGCCGGTCAAGCTCTCGCGAACACCTGGCGGAATCAAGGGCACCTCGCCGTCGCTTGGCCAGCACACGGACGAGACATTGCGGAAGCTGCTCGATCTGTCGGACGAGGAGATCGCGCGGCTCCGAACGGCCGGCGTCGTGATGTAGGGCTAGATCAGCGCCGCCAGTCGCTTCGGCGCGATCAGGCGGTAGCTCTCGCGCAGGAGCGGGGCGATCTCGTCCCAGTCGATCCTACCGGCGTCGAGGTCAAGAGCGATCCAGCCGTGATGCGCCATGTACTTGGGCAGGAAGAAACGCTTCGCGTCCGCGGCGGCAAACTCGCTTTGACGACCCTCACCGATCTTGATATGCAGCGCGATTCGCCCATCGTTATGCTCGTTCACGGTGTAGTAGGCAAACGCCTTGCCGCGAACGCGATACGCCGTGTGCTGCCCGGTTCGACTGCTGGCGAAGGCCTCAGGTAGTACCGCGCAGATCTTGGTGACGCGGGCGCGCCGTGCGTCGATCGACGAGGACTTCGACACAGATGTGCTCCGAGCTACGTCCGGCGGAACTCCCGGATCTGCCACGTTGCCGCGCCGGCAGTTGCAATACCGCCGATGACCAGGACAGCGATCGCTGCCACCGATTGCGCGCCATCGAACGGCCACGTCCACCTGTCATTGGACTCCGAGATGTCGGCCGCGGCAGCCGGGTCTCGAAGAGGAACCGTGAACGTCGTCTTGACGTCGTCCTCACCCCGTCGCCGAATTGTCGCTGTAATGTCCCACTCGCCCGGACGGCTCAGGTTAGCGCCTTCTTCGCGAAAGACGAGCGAACCGGACAGCGACAGGTCTAGCTCCGATTCGCTGATGTTCGCTGCGGCATTCGCGAATTCGAGGCGTGCCAACTGCACCTCGCCGACGTTGCCGAACTCCGAGCCTAGACCGACCTCGAAGTCGTTAACACCGACTTCCGCAGGATCGATCTTCAGCGAGACGACGAGGCCACCTGATTGGTTCGCCTTCAGATAGTAGCCCTTTTCGTCCTGAGGCAGAGGCCCATCGATGCCACTTCCGGCGACTCCTCTCGCGGCCTCTGCTTCGGCTTCCGCGCGGGGTGGCTCAAGCTGTATCAGTACCCCCACTGAAACGAGTACTGCGATACCCAGAACCGCTTCGATGCGGACCGTTTGCGAAAGCAGCTGCTGTAGGCGCTCGATGGCAGGGATCCCTTGGCCAGCGTCGTCGCGCGCCCCGCCCGCCATCTGCATACCGGCTACCTCAACGCGCCGTCCAAGATAGAAGGCGTTGAGCGCGCCCATAGCCAGCAGCGGGACCATGAGCGCGAGCTTCGCAATCAGCGACCAGCCATATGTCGTATCCCAAAGCTGTTCCCATGAAGTGAATTGGGCCAGTGCGCTGATCACGCCGCTGGCAATCAGGATGCAGACAGAGACCGCAGCCAACAATGAAAATCTTCGGAACGATTCGGCGGCGAATAGCGTCCGCGGTACGCCTTTTAACTCTTCGAGCCAGCGAGGCATGGCGAGGCCGACATGGATCAGCGCGCCGATCCAGAGCGAAGCGGCGAGCAGGTGGAGGAAGTCCGCGCTCGTTGTCCAGAAGGAGCCTTCGCCAGCGCCCGCGTGGCTCACCATCGATTGCGTGAATAGCACGCCGACCGCCGAGACAGCGAGGGCAGCGTATGCGAAAAGCGTGAGCGCGCGACTTTTGGCCCACCAGATCATGCCGAGCGCGCCAAGGGCAATTAGCAGCAGGGCCTGGCGCGCGATCAGGTAGTTCCCGAGCCGTGTGTCGCGCAGGATGTCATCCACCCGCGATAGGCCGCCCAGCCGGTCGGCTTGTATCACGAGGTGCAAGAGGCTGCCCTGAAGCACCAGTAGTGCGGCGATTGCGCCAGTGACGAGGAGGATTGTCTTGGAGAGTTGGCGAAGGGCCCCGCCCGACTCGGACCTCAGGACTCGCGAGGCAGGGTTCGCCGCACCTCCGACGTACGCGACTCCGCCGACAAGCACTGCACTACCGAGTAAGACGAGCCAGCGGGCGGCCGTCTCAAGCGCCTTCGGGCTATTTGATGGTGGAGCTGCTAGCTCCTGGAGGGAACTAGGTACGCTGCCCGTCGGCACCTCTCCGTTGGGTCCAAGGATAATGAACGCGTACGATCCGGACCAGGTATGGCCGTCGACGGTCGAGAGATTGCGCCAGATCACCGTGTAGATGCCCATCGGCAGCGTTTCCGGGACTTGGGCCACCATTTCCGTGTCGCTCGGGAACGAGACGGCACCTAGTGCGATCTCGACCGGCGCCTGGTTCCAGAGCTGCACCGTCGTTACTGACGGCTCGATTGGCTCGCTGAAGACCACCGTTATCTGTTCCGGCGAGACAGCGAGCTCGCTGTTGCTGGCGGGGTCGGAACCCACCTGTACTGCATGGGCGCCGGCCTGGCGGGTGCCCCAAGCAGTTGAGGCGAGTATGATCGCTAGCCCTGCGACAAAGGAGGCGCAAGACAGCTTTCGTATCATCACATTCCTCTTGACAGGAGATGGGTTTGAACGCACAATAGACAGGTACTGAATCCCATTCAGTTTTCTAGGAGTCTATACCATGATTGAACAAAGCGCGTCAAAGGCACAGGCGGGCACCGCTGTACGTCTCGCTGTTCCGTCGCTCCCACTAGTACTGTTGGCGGCGTCGGTGGCGCTGATCGTCACCACGGCAGCGCTCAGCGTGACGATGGATGGTGATGGCCGGTGGACTGAAGCGCTCGCAGCCGCCGGGATCGGCTCCATGGTTGCGGCAGTAGCCGTCGTACTCGGCACATCGCAAGGGTGGAGCAATACGCGCGGCGTTTCGCTCGCTGGGATCAGTACGGCAGTCGTCGGCATGGGCGCTGTAGCGCTCGCGGTCGTAACGTACGCCGGCGCCGGCGACGACGGCCGCATAGCTCCAGCGAACGCTGCCGCTCCCAGCCAAGAAGGCGCGGCGCTTTCGCAGCAGATCTCCAACAATGAGGTTCAACCACCAGGCTACGCGCACGACGTCGGAACGCACCCGCGCTACGAAGAGTTCGTTGCGATGGACAGTGCATCACTCCTGAGCTCCGTGCCTGGGGGGACGCTTCTTCCCAACGAAGTTGACACGCTGAAGGGCGAGCTCGCGGCCGCGCGAACCTTCGCTGAGGAGCACAACACGGTCGATAAGGCACAAGCAGCGGGTTTCTATAACACAACCAATGACGTCCCATTTATGGGCGCGCACTTCCTGAACTCCGAGTACCTTACGGACGGCGTGTTCGATGCCGGCAAGCCTGAAGGTCTCCTCTTTAGCAGGCTGGGCAACCCGGACGGTGAATGGCAGTTGGTAGGTGTCTGGTACTTGCTGATCCCGGGTCTGACCGAGGGCGTCACAGCTGAGCTTCCACCGGAAGGGTTCACCGGCAACCTAGATCTGTGGCACACGCACTACGGTCTTTGCACTCGAGCTGGCATTATCTCCGAGAACAACACCGCCGAAGGGTGTGCCGCCGACAGCGGCCACTTTATCGGAGACCTCCGCTGGATGATGCACGTTTGGGTC
>JBKKBW010000294.1:0-5939 GCA_046713635.1 Dehalococcoidia bacterium | reverse complement strand
ATGTAGAGCGACATGACACGACCCCGCAGGTGGTCAGGCGCGGTGAGCTGCATCGATGTGTTCGCCGTCGCCTGGAACGCGGTGCTAGCGAAGCCCGTGAGCAGCAGCGCGATGAGCGTCACGGCGTACCACTGGCTGAGGGCGACTGCACCGATGAATGTCGCGAAGCAGATACCACCGACGAACAGTGTTTGCTGCGTCGCCCGTTCCTGCCGCGCGACCAGCAGCGCCGAGATCACCGCACCAAGTCCGAGCGCGGCCATGAGGAAGCCGAGTTCGATTGAGCCGCCGCCTAGCATGTAGCGATTGATCAGGGGCAGCATCACCATGAAGTTGAAGCCGAACGTGCCCACGAAGACCAGCATGATCACGATGTACATGGCTGCGGGTGTCCGGTAGACGTAGGCCAGACCTTCGCGCAGCTCGGTTAGCGGGTTGGCCATGACCCTGCGCCTTTCTGGTGTGAGCAGCGTCGACGTGTCCATGAACAGGAGCGCAGCCATGATCGGTATGAAGGTAATTGAGTTGATCAAGAACGCGCCCTTCACCCCAACCGCAGCGATGACAAAGCCTCCGATGCCGGGGCCGATCAGCCGCGCCGCGTTGAACATACCGGAGTTGAGAGCCACAGCGTTGGACATATCATCGCGGCCGACCATCTCCATGATGAACGCCTGGCGGGCGGGTTGCTCGAACGCGTTCGAGAGGCCGAGCATGAGCGCGAGCACGTAGACGTGCCAGAGCTCAACGGCTCCAGACCACACAAGCGCCGTTAACAGGATCGCCTGCACCATTGCAACTGCACGGGTGCCGATGATGAACTGGCGTTTAGGCACGCGGTCCGCGATTACTCCGGCGAAAAGCACGAAGATAGTAATGGGGAGGAATTGCAGCATGACCACCGTCCCGAGCGCGATCTTCGAATCGGTAATGTCGAGGACCAGAAGCGCCTGCGCGATGGTCTGCATCCAGGTGCCGCTTAGGGAGATCAGCTGTCCGCCGTAGTAGAGGCGGTAGTTGCGGTTGCGGAACGCCCGGAAGGTTGATGGGCGCCGGCTTGGGCTCGGAGCCGCCATCTCCGGGGGCATCGAAACGTCAGCCATCGCTAGTGTGCCTGCTGGACATGGCTGCGCAGTGCGTCGAAGCCAAAGTCGCGCTCGGGGCTACGCCAGACAGCGTGAACGTGGTTCGCGTCGTCCTGCGTGTTGTCGTACTCAATGAGGAATGACGCGCCCTGCAATCGATAGTAATGCGGGCGTCGCGGTTTGCCTTCCCCAGCCCAGGCGAAATACACGCTGCCAACGTCGATCCTTCCGCGCTCGCGCAGCGCGAGCGGTTCGGGTAGGCGCGCGGTGTAGCAATCGATCAGCTCGGCGAGGAGCTTGCGCTGAGCGCCATCGAGCGCCGACGCCGGTACGCCGCGCGGCGCGTTGACGTCGAATGCGATGGCGTCGCGAACGTCGTCGGGCACGCCGTCGAACAGCCGCGCCACGAGCGAATCGACCTCGCCCGGCCTGCAGGTTTCCGGTACGCGCGGCGCGTTCGAGAGCACGAAATCAGGCGGGGCCGTCTCGCAGATTACGGCCGTCCGGCGTTGGTCGCTGTCGAGCGACAGTAGCAGCTCGCGCGCGCCGTCCTCCTCCTCAGCGCAGGGACGTACAACGGCGTGTTCGCCGTGGCGGACCTCGGCGGGGTTCGCGCCGAGGAAGATCGGCGTGGGCGAGACGAACTGGCCGCTTGCGAGCGTGAAGTTGAGCGAGACGTGATGGCCTTCCAAGCGCCAGCTCCATGGGTCGTTCCCTGGCGCGCCGAAGACGCTGACGAAGTAGCGGCCCGGATCGCGGACAGCATCGGCGCGACGCTGCTCGATCTCGTTCAGCGTGCTCTCGAGGCCGATGATCGCGTTGACCTTGGCGTACGCGGGCAGGCTGAGCGAGCACGAGATCAGCGCGTGGGCGAGCTTTTGTTGGCGAGCGTCCTGCTCCAGGAACGGTAGCCCAGCGTGGTTCCGCGGGAAGTACGCCCAGCTCGTGCGCTCGGCTTCGTCGTCGAACGAGAACGAGGCTTTGGCGCGCTGATCCGGCCCAAGCGCGTCTAACCACGCGGTGGCGGCTTCGGTGATGCGCATAGCCGTGGCATCGCTCATGGCGAGGCGCATTGTAGCATTCGCTTCTTGCTATCGTTCCGTCTATGAAAAGGCGCAGGCTCGATCTGATGATGGCCGAGCTAGGGCTGGCGGAGAGCCGAGAGAAGGCGCGTGTCGCCATACTAGCGGGCGACGTGCTGGTCAACGGCGAGGCGGTCGTCAAGCCTGCGACGAGCGTTGCGGACGACGTTCGTATCGAGCTGGTGAAACCGCGGAAGTACGTGTCGCGGGGCGGCGAGAAGCTGGGGCACGCGCTCCAAGTGTTCGGGCTGGATGTACGCGGGCTGGTCGTGATCGACGTCGGCGCGTCGACGGGCGGGTTCACGGACTGCCTGCTGCAGCACGGCTCCGCTCGCGTCTACGCGATCGATGTTGGCTACGGCCAGCTCGACTACCGGCTACGGCAGGACGAGCGCGTCGTTTCGATGGAACGGACGCACATTAGGGAGCTATCGGAGCTGCCTGAACGTCCCGATCTGGCGACCATCGACGTTTCCTTCATCGGTCTGGAGAACGTGTTACCATCGGTGCAACGGCTGCTGAAGCCGGGTGGACGCATCGTGGCGCTGGTCAAGCCGCAGTTTCAGGCGAAGCGCAACGAGGTGCGAAAGGGAGGCGTGGTAAAGGACCCGCTCCTGCACGCAACGGTCATCGGGCGCGTGGTCTCGTGGGCGGCGCAGCACGACTTGCGGTTCGGCGGGCTGACGACTTCTCCGCTCAGAGGCCCTGCGGGGAACAAGGAGTTTTTCGTGCTCTGGAGGGCACCTGAGTGAACAAGATCGGTTGTATTTACCATCCCAAGCTGGCGGACGAGCTGGGCAAGCGCGTCGCGGAGCAGCTTGTCGCGATTGCGGCGAAGCACGCAGGCGAGACGTGGATCGCCTCGGCGTGGGATGAGGAGACGACGGCGCAGCGTGTGCCTGGCACAGACCTACTGATCACCGTCGGTGGCGATGGCACGGTGCTAAGAGCGGCACGCGCTGTCGTGCCGCACGACACGCTGCTGTTGGGTGTGAACATGGGGCGCTTGGGCTTCCTAACGGAGGTGGATGCCGCGAGCGCCCTCGAACGGCTGGCGGAGGTGATCGGCGGCAAGGGGCGCGTCGAAGAGCGATCGATGCTGCACGCGGAGATCGTGCGAGACGGCTCGACGGATGGAGACGAGCGTTCGGCGCGCCACGATGCGCTGAACGACGTGGTGATCGGGCGGGTGACGTTGGGACGCACAGTACAAGCATCGGTGCGAATCGATGATGTGACGGCGGCAGACTTTCGTGCTGACGGCGTGATCGTCGCGACGGCAACAGGTAGTACGGCGTACTCGCTGTCGGCGGGCGGTGCGGTGCTGCCGCCGGAATCGCGTGAGATGCTTCTGACGCCTCTCGCGCCCCATCTGGTACCGAACAACTCGCTTGTGCTGCCGGAGCGCGCCGTGGTCGAGGTGCAACTCGCGGCCAAGCAGCAGGCGACGTTCAGCGTCGATGGCGAGCGCGATCTCGATCTGATGTCGGGCGAGACGGTGCGTGTGACAATCAGCCCGCATCGCGCCCGCTTCGTGCGGCTGGGGCCGCCCGCGCAGTTCTATGAACGGCTGTCGCGGCGGTTGAACTGGGTGGGACCGGCGGAAGGCACTGGTTCGACTGATACGCTACGCTCGATACTCGACGAAGGTGACGCAGAATGACGCCGGCGACCGGGACACAGACGCTGCAGGTGCAGCAGGCAGCTGTCACAGATGTAAAGTCCATCCACGACTTGGTGAACGGCTTCGCGCGCAAGGGCGAGATGCTGCCGCGCACAATGGCGGAGATCTACGAGAGCCTACGTGACTACTCCGTCGTACGGGGCGGCGGCGGGCTGATTGCATGTGGCGCGCTGCATGTCATGTGGGAAGACCTCGCGGAGGTGCGTTCGCTCGCCGTGCGCGAAGACAAGCAGGGCGAGGGCCTGGGTGCGATGCTCGTTCGTTCTCACATCGAAGAGGCGAAGCAGCTAGGACTGCGCACGGTCTTCGCGCTAACGTACCGGCCGGCCTTCTTCGAACGCCTCGATTTCAAGCAGGCGGATGTAATGACGCTGCCGCGCAAAGTCTGGAACGAGTGCTATCGCTGTCCGAAGTTCCCCACCTGCAACGAGATCGCAGTCGTGCTCGAGCTGCCCGCGTGACGGAGCAGTCTCAGGAACTCCCCTTCCCCGCAGTGATCGAAAGCCGCCGAGTGCATGACGGGTTTCTCGGCCTGCGTGTCGACCGGCTGCGCTTCGCGGACGGGCGCGAGAGCGTGCAGGATGTCATTGAGCACCCGGGCGGCATCACGGTGGTGGCGTTCGACCCGGACGGGATGCTGCTGATGGTGCGGCAGTACCGCCACCCGGCCGGTCGCTACCTGTTGGAACTACCCGCCGGGACCATGGACCCGGACGAGACGCCTGAGGTCTGCGCCGAACGCGAGTTGCAGGAAGAGACGGGCTATCGGCCGGGCGACCTGCGGAAGCTGGGCGGCTTCTATCTGGCACCAGGCTACGACGCGGAGTACCAGCATGTGTTTTACGCGTCCCAGCTTACGGAAAGTAAGCTAGAGGGTGACGAGGAGACACTGAGCCTGGAGCGCTACGACTTTCAGGAAGCGCTCCAGATGGTCTCCGACGGACGGATCGAGGATGCGAAGACGGCTGGCGCGCTGCTGCTCTACATGAGACTTGCTCCGAAAAGTTAACGGGCGTCGCCGAGAATTAGGGGAACTGCCCTAGGTCACGTAAGGGGAAACCCCTATGGGAGCGGAAGGGGGTAAGGCGCACACTTAGGGAGGCTAGGGCCCGCGTTCTCTCCCCCCGCCACCAGCAACAGCGGGCCTTCCAGTACCGAGCCGGTAAGTCAAGGATGACTTCCGGCTCGGTACATTTTTCTGCGTCACACCGCTGATCGATGATATAGCCTTTGGCTCCCTCGCTGTTAGCACATGACGGATGATTCGATGTTCTAAAGAGTGGTGCGCTGGGTGCTCAGTCTGTTGAGCATTTCACAATCGCTTTGTTAGAATGGCGCGGGCAGAGGGAGGCACGGAAGCCTTTCTCGGCCCGCGCAGCCCCTCTCCTACTCGACCGCGGGCCGCACTGAGGAGGAAGAACGCTTGGCCGTTTATCAGCACGACGTGCTCGTCATCGGCGCAGGCCTGGCGGGTATGCGCGCCGCGCTCCAGGCGCAGCAGATGGGCGCAGACGTGGCGATGATCTCCAAGGTGCATCCGGTCCGCTCGCACTCGAACGCAGCGCAGGGCGGCGTTAACGGGCCTGGCCTGGGCGAAGACGGGGGGCCGTGGGAAGAGCACGCCTACGAGACGGTAAAAGCCTCCGACTATCTAGGCGATCAGGACGCGATCACGATCCTAGCGCAAGAAGGCGGCCGCGAGGTGCTGCAGATGGAGCACTGGGGCGTCGTCTTCAGCCGGAAGCCCGATGGCCGGATGGCCGTGCGGCGCTTCGGCGGGATGGGCAAGGCGCGGACGTTCTTCGTCGGCGCTATCACAGGCCAGGCGATGCTGCACGTGCTTTACGAGCAATTGATGCGGCCAGCCACGTACCAGGCGCTTCGGGTCTATGAAGAGTGGTTCGTGACCAGTTTGATCATGGACGATGGGCAGTGCCGCGGAGCCGTGGGACTGGACATCCGAACGGGAGAGCTGCACGCGATCTCTGCTAAGACGACGATCGTTTGCACGGGCGGACTAGGCCGTGTGTATGAGCCTTCGACGAATGCACTGATATGTACAGGCGATGGCATCGCTCAGGCGTACCA
>JBKKBW010000293.1:0-2588 GCA_046713635.1 Dehalococcoidia bacterium | reverse complement strand
GACACCGCATGAGGCCGACCCTTCGGGAACGTGGTATGCGTTTGAAAAGGGAGCAGAGAAGACCGGTGGAGGGGATGGTTTTGCGGATGTCTGGAAACGCGGCCACTTCGGCTGGGAATACAAGAAGAAGCGTGCGAACCTGGACGACGCCTACGTTCAGCTCCTCCAGTACCGCGAGGCGTTAGAGAATCCGCCCCTGCTGGTGGTTTGCGACCTCGACCGCTTCGAGGTGCATACCAATTTCGAAAATACCGCCAAGGCAGTTTACCGCTTCTCGCTTGCCGACCTCGTCAACGATCCTGCCGAGCCGCTTCACGTGTTACGCGCAGTCTTCGCGGATCCTCGGGCTCTTCGTCCGGAACAAACACCGACGCAAATTACCGAGGCAGCCGCATACCGGTTTGCCCAGATCGCCCGACGGCTCAGCGAAAAAGGCCAGAACCCGGAGGACGTCGCGCACTTCCTCGACCGAATCCTCTTCTGCCTGTTCGCCGAGGATGCTGGATTGCTACCGCGCGGCATTCTCACCGGGCTGATCGACTCGCGACGGAACCAACCTGCCGAGTTCACAGCGGCGCTGCGCGAAATCTTTGGCCTTATGGCCAAGAAGGGCGGCTATTGGGGCAACCAGCGCATCGACTGGTTCAACGGTGGACTCTTTGAGAATGACGCTGTCATTGAACTAGACGCGGACGAAATCGGCATCGTTCGCGAGGCCGCGCAGCTTGACTGGTCGCAAGTAGAGCCGGCCATTCTCGGAACACTGTTCGAGCGTGGCTTGGACCCTGATAAACGGGGCCAATGGGGCGCGTATTACACCGACACGGAGACCATCGCCCGCATCGTGGTGCCAGTGGTAATAACGCCACTGCGCCGCGACTTCACGGTGATGCGTGAGCGCGTGGCGGATCTTCTCGAAGGACGTACGCCCGCGCCATTTACGCGCGACGGTCGACGCCGTCAGGATCGCCCGAAATGGGAGCGCGATGCGGAGGCCGCTTTCTTCCAGTACTTAGAACGACTGCGCAGCGTGCGTGTGTTGGATCCGGCCTGTGGCTCGGGCAATTTCCTGTACGTCACGTTGCGCCTGCTCAAGGACTTGGAGAAGGAAGCGCTGCTGTGGGGAGCAGAGGCTCTCCATGTGACGCTCCCGTTTCCCGAAGTCGGGCCGCACAATCTAGGTGGCATCGACTTGAACCCCTACGCGGCAGAACTCGCGCGCGTATCGATTTGGATCGGCCAGATTCAGTGGATGTTAGGCAATGGCTTCAGCTTCGAGCGCGATCCTATCTTGAAGCCGCTCGATACGATCGAGTGCCGGGATGCGATTCTGGCCGAGGATGGCGAAGGAAATCCTATCCCTGCTGAGTGGCCGGAAGCAGAATTCATCGTCGGCAACCCGCCCTTCCTAGGGGATCGCCTCATGCGCCGATCCCTTGGAAATCAGTACGTAGAGGACCTCCGCGAAACCTACAAAGGGCGGGTCCCAGGCGGAGCTGACTTGGTCTGTTTCTGGCACGAGAAGGCGCGTGAGGAGATCGAACTGGGACGCGCCAAACGTGCTGGCCTGCTTGCCACCAACAGTATTCGTGGCGGTCAAAATCGAAGGGTGCTGCAGCGAATCAAGGAGACTGGTGACATCTTCATGGCGTGGAGTGACCAGCCTTGGATTGTCGAAGGCGCGGGTGTACGTGTATCAATCGTTGGCCAGGATGGCGGGAACGAATTGCAGCGTACTCTCGACGGGGAACCCGTGACCGTCATCTACGCAGATCTAACTGGTGGAACCGAAGGAGTTGACGGAGCTGACGAAGGCGTAGATCTGACCGGCGCTGCCCGGCTGCCGGAGAACCAAGGGCTTTGCTTCTACTCAGACGTAAAGGCGGGACCGTTCGATATCCCCGGGGTAACTCGCGCGCCAATGGTTGGCGCAACCGGCAAACCCAAATGGTGGGCGAAACGTTGAGGTGACGCACCCCTGGATCAACGCGATGGATGTGACGCGTCGTCCGCGCGACATGTTCATCGTTGACTTTGGTACTTCAATGACAGAGGCAGAAGCAGCCGAGTACGAACTGCCATTCGAACATGTCAAAGCAAATGTCTTACCAGTGAGAGAGCAAACCCGCCGCGTAGCGTACCGCCAGAATTGGTGGCGTCATGCTGAACCAGTGGCGGGGATGCGGCAGGCTATCGCTGGGCTCAGTCGGTTTATTGTGACCCCGTCCGTTTCAAAACACAGACTGTTCATATGGGTTGTACCTCCGACCCTTCCAGATCATGCCGTGATTACGATTGCCCGGGAAGATGATTACACGTTTGGCGTTCTACAATCCCAGGCGCACGAGCGCTGGGCTCTGCGTATGGGAACGTGGCTCGGCAAGGGTAACGATCCACGCTACACGCCGACTTCGACTTTCCAGACCTTTCCATTCCCATGGCCGCTCAACACGCCAGACGATTCGCTCACACGATGGCAACAGGAATGTCGCGCCCGCATTGCCTCCGCAGGCCGGGCATTGAACGATTCGCGGGAACGCTGGCTCAATCCGCCAGAGCTAGTGCGGGAGGAGCCGGATGTTGTACCG
>JBKKBW010000292.1:0-5768 GCA_046713635.1 Dehalococcoidia bacterium | reverse complement strand
CCAGTGGACAGCCCACAGTTAAGAAGAGTGGCACTTTTAGAGATCTACGATCTTCCCGCAGGACCCAATAGCTCACCACACTCCCCAGCGAATGGCCTATGACAACCGACGGTTCCTCAGAAAGATCTGCTGCCACGACCGCGTCGATCTCAGACCGAACGCCTGGCCGCTTGGCATAGAGGAAGACGTCGCGAAGCCAAATCTCTATCGCCGCACTGCTGATGGACGGCACATGCTTGTCCAACGCACGCGCGATCGCGATGACCCAATTCCAGTTCTGTGGACCGCGTTCCTGTGGCCCTGGTTCAAGCTCAGCACTGACTTGCGCATCGGTAACCCCCTCGCGGGCGCGTATCTCGTCAAGAACTGCCCCGCGAAAGGCAAGGTAGTCTTCGTCGACGGCGCCCCCGCGGGAACGAATTTCTTCGCTCAGCGGTACGTCACCTTGCTCGTCAAACTTGTGTAGGCGATCCCCATAGAAAGGCATGACAATCTGTACGCCGGCAGGCAGGTCGAGCCCATGATGAGCAAACCCCTCGCTCAGCACCGTGCGCCATTGTTCGAGGAGCTGAGCCTTCCACTTCTCGGGCTCACCCGTCGGATCACTCTGCCCTCGGCCGTGAACGAGCACCAGCTTCATACTACGCTCCCTTCTTGAATGGCTTTCGTGAGAACATCGATCCCAGCGGGGCTGAACGTCGTCCATAGGGCCGGGAGCAGATGCCTACCAGCTTCCGTGACGGCGACCGGAGGGACAGTGCGCCTGACTCGCAAGAACGCCCAGCCCTGGGACAGCATTGGACAAAACGGGACGATCGAACTTGGGCCATGATCTCCCAATAGGATCGGGTCGTCTGCAAGGAGCGCGACGTCGAAAAGCCTGGCCTGAATGTCAGCTTGCATGTAGTTTAGTATCGAGCGCGTCTCGTCGCGTAGGCCAACCTCCGAATACGCGTAAGCCGCGTATAGTCCGAGTGTCGGGTCGATGCTCTTTGCATAACGAATTTGATCTGCGATCACACTCGCCCCGGATCGGTCGACGCGAAATGCTCCGTAACGAGATGCCGAGGCAACGATAGAGCGGAGCTCTTCGACTCGCTGGCGCTCCGTATTGTAGTAATCCCACCTGTCCGAGTTGTCCGAGGGCGTGTAGCTAACGTTGATGACCCGGCCATCGTCGACCGTCACTGTACCGATGTAACCTGCCAGCCCGGCCAGAACAGTCCCTGATCCATCGGCAAAGCGAATGAGAATGCTGCATGCGTCCCGCTCGTGGCGCGGATCAAGTCTGACATACGAGAGGCGATCGCTTTCTGTGAAGCTTTGAGCATGCCGGCCGACAGCTATAGCCTCGGTAACCTGAGCGCCGACGATCTTGAAGCCGGTCTTTGTCTCAAAGTGTCCTCTGTCTCCCGCTGAATCAGCATTCTTGACCAGCAGGGCCGACGATTCGAAGTCAGTGCGTCCAGAGGGAGTATTCATCGCTCTGCTTAGTTGCGGACCGAGTTGGAACCCGCTGGTGAGTCGAATATCAAAATCCGGCGCGCCTGTGGCCACTGACGGGCCTGCTGCGGGCGGAGGGGTGATGCTAACATCTTCCTCGCTGACGTTGTCGAAGACAGGGGGTGGGCTTGACCCAACACCTCCGATATACATACTGTCTCCGGACTCCACGATGGCATCGGGGAGCTGACCGACGCGCAAGCTTAGTTCCTGAAGACATCGAGGCACCTCGCGGCGAAGGTAGTCCTTTAAGTTGCGATTCGGGATAACACTTCGTGGCGCGCCTGCCTCCGTGATCTGGCGGACCATCGGCGGATCAGGTGTCTTGTAGGCCTGCAAAAAGCAGCGCGTAAAGATCCCGCCGTACTCGCCGGCGGTCGTCTGCACGGATGACTCAAAGGATGGTTCACCGGGCAGGGCAGCGAAAAACCGGTCGACTTCGGGTCGGACATTTGCGTAGGCAGCCGCATTCGGGAACACCAGGCTGCCGTCAACGCGATCGGCCTGTAACGACTGCAGCGTGGAGCGGCAGGCGTCGGAGATGAAGACAACGTTCGGAATTCCGCTCTCGCGGGCAAGTTCAGCAGATTCACGAACGACAATTGCCTCGTTTGGGTTCTGGGGAGCGCCCGAGAGCATCCAGTATTCGGAGTAGTTGTTCAGGAACCCATGGCCCGCGAAGTAGACAACGAGCTGCTCGAGAGTGCCCTGTTCAACGAGTGCATTCACTTCGTTAAAGAGGGTGCCGGTTGTAATCGGGCCCTGATCGTCGACGAACAATCGAACATCGAACCCTTCGCCAGCTAGCCAAGCTCCCATTTGCTTGGCCCCGGTCGTCGCCGCGGCGAGTGTGGGGAGGCCGCCTGTGCGATTGCCACCCATTACCACAGCTGCTTTGTTCACATGTCCTCCGCTTGCTCCCAACCGTAGTTGGGGCGAACAGTTGTCATAACTGCTGCACCGGCGTTGGGTGCAGGCGCTCGCTGAGGAAATCCATGACGCGATCTAGTGCGGCGCGGGTGGGGTGGCCTGGTTCGTCAACTAGAGCGACCGTCAACACGGCGTGCGCCTTTTTTGGAATGCCATGCTCGTTGCCGGGCGATGAGTTGATTTCAACGCACTCGAACCCTCTACCAAGCTCGCGCCGCAGCGTCTCGAACCGTTCGCCAGGGCAGTACTTGTCGCGCGTGAAACGCAGCCCCAGCACACACAAACCCTGATTGGTACGTTCCTTTACCTGCGCCAGGTCGGCTTCGTCGATGTCGACGCTAGAGCGTTTGTGGGCATTCAGGGGGACTGGCAACGAGGGTTGACTTAGAACGGGAGCTACTACTGCAGAGTCCACAGCCATAGCCAGTGCAAACCCGCCCGTGAAGCACATACCAATAGCGCCGACGCCGGGCCCGCCGCACTCTTCGTGGGCTTTAGCCGCGAGCGCTCGGAGCCAGGTCACGACGGGACTGGTGCGATCGGCTAAGATGTTGAACTCCCGGGCCACGCAGACCTGGAGCAAAGAGCGCAGCATCCGGCCGTTAGTGATGGGCGCGCCCGGTCTCCCGAACAGCGACGGCAGCAAAACCGTGTAGCCCGCGTCCACCTGCCGTTGGCCGAATTCCACGACCCCCGGGTGATTACCCGGCATCTCATGAATAACGACGACGGCCGGGCCGGCGCCGGCACGATACACATCGTGCGTGATTCCCTCGTGAGTGAATGTCGTTGGATTGAAGCCGGGAACTGAACGTCTCATCTTGTCGCTCGCTCTCGTCTCACAACACCAAATGCTCGACTTTCGTCACGCAGGCGCGACGATCAATCGTGCTGCCGACCGCTCGTGGTGCATCTCGCTTCAACTGAGAAGCCCAAACCGCCTTAACTCCGAACGAATGGACCTTCGCCGTCTTGCTTTGTGCTCGTCGGCTGCGTCGCAGCGGTGTAGCGGGCCGGGCTTTCTGTCAGTTGCGTCGCGGCCGCCGGGCGCTCGAAGAAGAGCAATAGCCGCGGCCGCCAGATGAAGGGAATATAGAACCAGATGAAGCGGTCCGACTCGCTCCGCACCAGGCGCCAGCCCTCGGTGGCTTCAGCGTTTACTAGCGCCGCGATATCGCTCTCGCTTCCGAATCCACCCCACCAGCCCGACCACTTGGAGATCAGCTTGTACTCGTACATGCCACCCAGCCTTCCAAATCGGCCCTTCTTCGGCCTCACAGCGCAACGTGCGGGCTTAACTTCCTGCCGCCAGGCGAGTCGAGTATAGACGATCCAGCGCCCGAATTGACAGAGCATCTCCCTCTTAAGCAGAGGGTTAGCCAGCGCGTGCGACAATGCCTCAACGATAATTCTGCCGTTCCACTCGGCGAGCTCGTCATACTTACTGCGCATCGTGGGTAGTGGGAGGAGTCAGCCCGGAAATGCCAAGCGCCTAAGTTGCTGATGTGGACAACATCGAGCTACTTCTTCCTTTACCGATCAAGGGCGATCCTATGAAGCCAATAGTAAGAGGGAGCCCGCTTGGGCTCCCTCTTCAAACCGCCAAATGGCTTCGTGGCTAGCAGTCGTGGAAGTACTGCTTCACGGCGTTCAGAATGTCATCGACACGCTGTTGGCCGTTCGGCGGGCCTAGGTTCCAGGCGTTACCGCCGGTGATTGCCGTGCGGTCCGTCTGAGACTTCATGTCCGGGTTACCCACCGGGTCGTCGATGAAGTACTGGTTCACCACCGCGAGGATGTCGTCCACACGGTTGAGCCCGTCCTTTGTCGCGTTCATGTAGTCGTAGTGATTCCTCGGGTCACGCAGGCCACCTTGTCCGGCCGTGTCCGAGAGCTCGCGCTTGTCGGGGCAGCCGTCAGTGTCGAAGTCGGCACCAGCCGGAGGCGCTGCCTTGACCTGCTGCCTCACGACGTGTACTGGGATGACACCGGTGGCCGAAGGTGCGCCTGGGGTACCAGCCAGGCAGTTGGCTAGTGTGAGGCCGTTGCTCAGCTCAGTCCACAGGTTGAGTTGGCCGTGGCCGCTGTGCAGGTTGATGACGGCTTGCACGTAGACGTGGCCCGTGAAGGACTTGTCATCACGGTCTTCGAAGCAGCCGGACAGCTTGATGACGTTCTGCGCGTTGTCAACTACGCCCGTGAGCACGGTGTGTTTGTCGTCGACGTCTGCGAACAGTCGCGGGTCGGTCGGGTAGGTGCCTACTGTCGTACCAGGAGGCGGCGCGCCCGAGATGCCGTCACCACAGTACTTGGGGTCGGCCGGTGGGCATGTCTTGGTATCAGCCGGGATAGCAGCCTGCGGGTTAACGGTAACCAGCGTGCTGTCGATGTAGCAAAATGCGCGCGCGGTCAGGTTCTTGCCGGTCTGGTTGATATCGGCGTTACAGTAATAGTAGAAGCCTGGAATCAAATCAGCGGGCATCTCGCAGACTGCTGGACTGCCTGTGAGTACTGGGTTGCAATCCTCCTGCGCGCCGACAGCCGTAATCTCGTACGCACCGCTGGCATCAATGCTCGGGGGCGTAATATCCAACGGGTTCCACGGATCGTCACCGCATTTGCTCGGTGAGCCGGGCTTGTCTTGCCAGAGCTCGTCGGTGTCCGAACAGCCATCGTTGTCGAAGTCCGTGTCACCAGCGGTCCTCCACGGCGCCTGGACACAGTTGCCCGCTGGACAGGCAGCGATCTCTTTGTCCTTGTAGATGGTGAGGTTAATCGGGGGAAGCGACGGTTCTACGTAAAGATGAGCTTTGCAAGCCGATTCCGGCAGATGGATGTAGTATCTTGTGGTACCTACCATCTTGCCAGTCGCCGCGAGTTGCGCGTGAGCCATCATGACATTGTTTACCCGCACAGTGTGTGAGGACTTGCCGAAATTCAGGAAGCAGACGACGTGAGTGAGCTTATCGGTAGCAGCGTTGTACGTAACGATGCCCTTTGCCGGAGGCGCTATGGCCCGGTCCCCAACCGCTAGGCCGAGATTCACCGGGGGGTTCACATTTGCCGGCTCAGCACCCGTTGTTCGCCCGAGAGATCCGGTGCTGTCAAAGCAAACGTCGCTCGTCTCCCCCGCACCGCTGTTGTCGATGTCGATCCGAGAGATGCAGTGGAACAGGTCAATCGCGGGGTTGCCGCCATCGACGATAGTGTCCCAGACACCACTCAGGTCAGCGGCGTTGCCGGTGCCCACAACGGGCGTACTGCATGGGCCTGTCCATACCGTCATCGCGCCGCCCACCGGAGCGGCCGCGACGGCGCACTCGCCAGGAGTCGCC
>JBKKBW010000291.1:0-4902 GCA_046713635.1 Dehalococcoidia bacterium | reverse complement strand
CGGGACGCCTTCGCCAGGAGCTCGATCGCGGTCGAGTCGTAATCGTCTCAGGCTTCCAGGGCATTACGGAGGAAGAAGAGGTCACCACGCTCGGCCGCGGCGCATCCGACCTCACCGCCGTCGCGCTCGCTGCTTCCCTCGAAGCTGAACGATGCGAGATATATACGGACGTTGACGGCGTTTACAGCGCCGACCCCCGTGTTGCACCGGACGCGCGGAAGCTATTAGAGATTAGCTATGAAGAGATGCTCGAGTTCGCCTCACTCGGTGCGCGTGTGATGAACCCGCGCGCTGTCGAACTGTGCTCGATCTACAATATTCCGATCGTGGTCGCGTCGTCGTTCAAAGACGAGTCCGGCACGATCATCCACGGAGGCGTCGATATGGAGCAAGGCAACAGAGTGCGCGGCATCGCGCACGACATGGACGTCGCGAAAGTCACCGTGCTTCGCGTGCCGGACAAACCAGGCATCGCGGCGCGCATCTTCGAGGGTCTCGCTGACCGCCACATCGCCGTCGATACCATCGTACAGAACGCCAGCGTAGAGAAGACGACTGACCTTACGTTCACGGTTCACGTCAACGATCTCCCGAACGCTGAGAACGTCGTCGCGACGCTCGCCAAGGAGATCGGCGCTGGCGAGACGGTCGCTGACGACTCGTTGGGCAAGGTCAGCATCGTTGGCACTGGCATCCACTCTGGGCCCGGCTACGCAGCGCGCATGTTCCGCACCCTGAGCGACGATGGCATCAATATCGAAATGATCTCGACGGGCGAGATCCGAATCACTGTCATCATCAAACGCTCAGATGTCGACCGCGCCGTCCGCTCGTTACACAAGGCGTTCGAGCTAGAGAAACCGGACGCTTCGGAGCTGTAATGGCACCCATCGGTATCGGCCTCCTTGGCTATGGCAACATCGGCCGCGAAGTCTTCGCGTACTTCCGCAGCGCCGCCGGTGCGCGCGTCGTCAGCGTTGCCCGCCGCCGTCCTAACGCCGACGCGCCGGACAACGTCCGGCGCCTAATCGCCCGCAGCGCCGAAGCGACCATCGCCGATCCGGAGGTCCAGATCGTCGTCGAGCTGACAGGGGACGCGGAGAAGGGGCGCGAGTACATCCTCGCTGCCATCGCGCACGGCAAGCACGTGGTAACGGCGAACAAGAGCGCCCTCGCTACGTACTGGCCTGAGATCACCGGCGCCGCGCGCAAACGGGGCGTCGCCCTGGGCTTCGAGGCGACGGTCGGTGGTGGCATGCCGGTCGTTCGCGCCATGCAGCGGCACATCGCGAGCGATGAGGTTCAGGCGTTCGCTGGGATCCTCAACGGCACCTGTAACTACATCCTTACCCGTATGACTGAGTACATTTTGCGCCACCTGGAAGACCCACAGATACAGAAGCGCTCGTTGCCGTTGGAACAGGCGCTGGAGCAGGCACAGAAGCTCGGTTTTGCCGAACCAGATCCCACGTTCGACATCAATGGCTTCGACACGAAGTACAAGGTCTCGATCCTGGCCAATCTCGCGTTCGGCATGTTCTGCGCCCCGGACAAGATCTACTGTGAAGGCATCTGGCAGGACGACCAGCGCATTGTACCATCGGACCTGTACTTCCTCCACCACCCGAAGTACCTGGGCGGACGCTATGCGCTCAAGCTGGTCGGCGTCGCCCAAGCTCGCAACGGCAAACCGGCTCTTCGCGTCCATCCCGCCTTGATCGATCGTAGTGGCGATCTGGCAGACCTCGCTGCGTGCACCGAGACCTACAACGGCATCATCATCAAGTCGAAACGGCTTGGCCCGCAATTCATCAAAGGACGAGGCGCTGGTCCCAAGCCCACCGCAATCTCCATCGCCAGCGATGTGCAGGAGATCGCTACCAGCATCGCGACCGGCGGCAGCGGCCCGCCTGTCCCGGAAACACGCCGGGGCCACCTGGCCGAGGTCGGTGCGGTCCGCACGCGCGGTTACATCCGCTCGTTCTCGCCGGACATCAAGGGCATCTACGCCAAAAAGCTGGAGATCCTCGCGCGCAACAATGTCAGCGTCGAGTCCGTCGTAAACGTCCGCGAGTTCGTCTACGGCAAGGACCGCTCGATGCCCGATTACATCGAGATCGAGGACACGCCGGAAGCATCCGTGCGCAAGGTGCTCACCGCCTTCCGCAAGCTCCGCGGCGTCACGGAGCCAATGTACTTCAGAGTTCTCGAACTGTAGCGTTCAGATCGCAGCCGGCGCGTGGACACAAACGAAGCTATCCTACGCCGTTACGTCGACGAGCTGAACCAGCGCAATTTAGCCGTCCTCGATGAGGTCGTTGCCTTAGAAGTCACCTTCGGCCCTAACGAGATCGTGACGCGAGACGAATACCGACAGCAGATCCTGGATCGCATCGAACAACTGCCGGGCTACGATGTGACGATCGACGAACTCTGGACTGACGGCGATCGCGTCTCCATCCGCTGGACGTTTCGTGGCACTGACTCGACGACCGGCGAGAGGGTCACCGGCCACGCAGCCAGCGTGTATCGCTTCGCGAACGGGCGGATAATCGAAGTCAGCAGCCCGGATGAGTCGGCAGACGAGCTCAAGGGCTCAGCTGCTGTCTAAGTCAGAACCATGCATCGCCTGCAAACGCCAGCAGGAGGCCACGAATGTTCTTGCCGATCAGCACCGCGATTAGAAAGCGCCAGAAGTTCATCCGGGACGCTCCGGCGGTTAGGCCCGCGACTTCGAACAAGGGATTTGGTATTGCCGAGAGCATGATGAGCGTAAGGAATCCATAGCGGTCCATCAGCCAATCGATCCAGGAGATGACGCGTTCGACAACGGCCCGGATCCGCTCCGGCGCCTTGAGCTGCCCTCCTTGAACGGCCTGCGATCCAGCCGCTCCAGCGGCATAGGCCGTAATCTCCCCGAGCGCCATCCCGGTCCCGCCGATTAGGCCGACTGCGATGGGATTTAGGGTCTTTGCCTGGTCGATGATGAGCGCCTGGCCCGCTGCCGTCAGCCCTGGCACGGGAATGAACACCGTGCCCGTACTCGCAAGGTTGGCCAGGAATACGCCCACGTAGCCGTAGTCCCCCAGCTGTTCCTCCAAGTCGGGGATCAGCAGGGTAACGAAGAGGAGCGCGATGGAGGGGATGAGCACCACCGAAGCCAACACGATGGCGACGATGATGCGGCCGCGCGTGCTGGTGGGAAGCCGTTCCTCCAGCCACTGATAAACCCTGGCGATAGCAGGGAGCGATTCGGCGGTTTCTTCTACCTTCTCTTCTACAACCGCCTGGCCAGCCTCGGTGTCCTGCTCGACTGTCCTCAGCGCAGCCTCTTGCTGCTCTCCGTCGGGCTCGGCCGGCTTCTCCACGGCGTTAGCTTAACACGCTCCCCCGCTCAACTTGACCCGTAGCCCCGCATCGTTCTACGCTATTCCTTGCCCCGACTCCTACATAACGAAGGGACTCATGCCAATGCTCACTCGTGTCGATAGGATTCAACTCGCGGTACGTGATCGGGCAGCCGCGGAGGAAACGTTCCTGGCAATATTCGATGCGCAGAAAGTGCGCGAGGACACAAGCGCGCTTCTCGCCTCAGCGCGAACAGTGATGCAGGCGGGCGCCAGCGAGTTCGAGCTGCTGGAACCTTACGACAATGGCATCGTTCGCGATCACCTGGAGCGCTGGGGCGAGGGTCTGTTTGCGGCCGGCTTCTCGACTCCGGATGTCGGCGTGCTTTCACGCCGTCTCTCGTCGCACGGCATCCTCTGGCGCGAGGAAGGCGACCAGGTCTACATCGAGCCGTCACAGACGCCCGGCATGCGTATTGTCCTTTCGCCGGACGCCGAGCGCGAGCGCGTCGGCCTGCTGAGCTGGCTCTACGAAGTCACTAACATCGTCGACGATCATAAGGCTGCCGCCGAGTTCTACACTGAAGCCTTCGACCTAGATGCGAGCAAGTTCGCGCCAATCGCGAGCAAGGACTACGGCTACAAGGGTCAACTGACACTGTTCGACCCGCCAAGTCGACTCGACCGAATCGAGCTCTCCCAGATCACCGACCCCGACCATGCCATGGGGCGCTTCGCCCAAAGGCGCGGCCAGTCGATCTACATGTGCTATGTCGAGACCGACCGCGTTGGCGACGTCATCGAGCGTTTAGAGAAGCGTGACGCCAAGCACGCTCGGCGCAAAGACGCCCACAACCCGGAGGGCCTATTCATCCACCCACGGGCGCTCCACGGCGTCCTGATGGGCGTCAGCCGGACCAACCTGGCCTGGAACTGGTCCGGCCGCCCCGAGCTCTCTGGCGTGGCTCCCATCGCGCACTAAGCGTCTCCTGCGTGCTACCCTACGTCCGTGCCTGAAATAGGTATGGCCATCCTTATCCTCGGCGGCCTCCTTCTCATCGACGGAGAGCGTCTAGAGTCGCTCTCGCTCCGCCTTCGCGAATTGCTGGAACGCTTCCAGCAATAGTTCCGAGCAACAACAAGCAGGCACCCTTGACAAAAGAACGCCCGTTCTATACCATAACTCACGACAGAGAACAAACGTACTGAGGTCAGCTATGAGACGCCATCGATGTCCCGACTGCGGAGGTCCGCTAGTCTACGGCGAAGGCTGCTGCGCATGCCCCGTCTGCGGTTTCACCGCCTGTGTCTCGCCTTCCGCCAGCGTAAAGCCGAGAGCGGAGAGAGGCCGCGCGCGCTTCGCTGGCAGGCGAAATGTTCGGCGATAGCTGGGCACCCTAGGACCACCAACTCTCGGTCAGCGTTGCTGAGCGCCTGATTCTCAATCGGTTTCTCTTGCTTCAACCCATGCACTCCGTCTCGGTCAGCCGGGCCCCGCGAAACTTGTTTCGCTTCCGAAAGTGCCGCTCCGGCCCGCTTTCACATGCGCTCCGTC
>JBKKBW010000290.1:0-5655 GCA_046713635.1 Dehalococcoidia bacterium | reverse complement strand
GAAGAACTGCACCTGGTCGAGCCGCGCGTCGATCGCGGCGCGGTCGAGCAGCGGCTGGCCGACGCGCCGGCTGAGCAATCGCGCGCCCATGGCAGTCTTGGTGCAATCGAGGACGCCGAGCAGCGAGTGCTCGCGCTTGTTTTGGCGACCGCCGGCGAATAGCTCCAGATTGCGTCGCGTCGCCGCATCGAGCGTCATGAAGCCGCCGGCGTGATGTGTCTGCAGTCGTGTGATGTGCGAGAGCGAAGAGCGCTGGTTCTCACGCAAGTACTGCAGCAGCGCGCCCGCCGCGGCGACTGCACTCCCCTGCCCCACGAGGCCGAACGCCTCGCTTGACGCGACGGCAAAGTGCTCGCGCAGCGCGGCCTCCGCAACCTCCGGCACGAACCAGTCGGCCGGCGACGAAGTGAGCGTGGCATCGATGCCTGCCCTGAGCTCAGTCGAAGCGTCCGGCGCGGCGATGCCTTCCGGCGTTAGCAGCTCCGCCGGGCGAAGGCGCACCAGCTCGCCCGCCAGCGCAGTGGCGACCAGCTCGCCCGCGACGAACTCGCCGGTCGAGACGTCGGCGTAGGCGACGCCAACCGCAGTCTCGCCCGTCCACGGGGAGATGCCGTTGGCTCCACGCCGTGCCGGCGCCGGCGCGAGCGCAACGATGTAGTTGTTCGCGCGCTCGTCGAGCAGGTTCGACTCGACGACGGTGCCCGGCGTGACGACGCGTACGACCTGCCGCTCGACAATACCCTTGCTCGTCGCCGGGTCGGACATTTGCTCGCAGAGCGCCACTTTGTAGCCCTTGGCGATCAGGCGCGAGAGGTAGCCCTCCACGGCTTGATACGGGATGCCCGCGAGCGGCACGCGCTCGCCGTGGCCCATTGGCTTCGACGTGAGCACGATCTCCAACTCGCGCGCGACGAGCTTCGCGTCGTCATCGAACGTCTCGTAGAAGTCGCCGAGACGAAAGAAGACGATGGCGTGCGGATAGCGACGCTTGATGTCCAAGTACTGGCGTCGGATTGGCGTCACGAGCGTCCCTGCGAGTGCGAAGAGCTATGCCACTAGAACGTTTGGCCTATGGTAGCAGGGCACGGGCCTGGCGGTCGAGTCGAAGTGAGTGAACGCCCTGCCAAAACGGCTACGGCGTGTGGTAGATGCGCACGGCGACCGCATCCAGCCGGATGTTCTGGTTGGGAGCGATGGCAACGCTCGTGAGCCGAACGGCAAGATTACCGTTGCTCGTGTCTCCGCCTGACCAGGTGCGCCCCCACGTGTCTGTGGAGCCACCTAACCAGTGGGTCGTCTCGCTCGGCGTAAGGCTAAACGTGAACCTGGCAGCAGTCCAGGAATTGCCGGCGTCCCAGGACAGCTGCGCGCAGACGTAGGAGTTCGTATCGCCTGAGAGGTCGAGCCCAATCTCAATACCGTCGATGGTGTCGCCACCCGAGATCGAGCTCTGGAAATCGAAGAAGTCGTGTCTGTCCTTGCCGGTATCGCCGCAGCTGCTCGTGCTGTTCGTGCCGGTTGCGGTGTCCTGGGCCAGCAGACCGTCATTGTCGCACGCGTTCGCCGAATTCAGCTCGAACCCATCGTTGTCGCCGCTAGCCGTTGTGACAGCGGCCTGATCGCTGCAGAAGAACGTGGCGACTCCAGAAGCGGGCGTCGGGGTGCTGGTAGGCGTACTGGTCGGAGTGGGAGTCGAGGCTACGACGGTGATCGAACCATCTGTTGTCGCAACGTCTAAGGCTATCGATGTGGTCGACAGCATCGTCACGGGACCCAGCGCGACTGGCGACTTGCCTTCGGCGACGCTCGTAAAGTCGATCGTGGCAAGCTGTCCATCGCCCGTCGCGCCGGATAGCAGTCCCACCGCAAGACACGAAAGCGTCGCGCTGTTGGTCGTCACGATTGGCGGCGAGCAGATAACGGTCAGTCCAGTGGATCCCAACAGCGATCCGTTATTGATGGCATCAAACTGCAAGATACTTTCATTCCAGATGACGGTGATCGTATAGCTCCCGAGATCCTCGACGCTCGTCGCCATGATCGCTGCCGCAACTTGGCCGGGCGGCACGACCTGGGAGGACGGAGCGATGTAGAGCGCTGCCTTTACCGGCGGCTGCGTCGGCGTGTGGGTCGGCGTGGACGTGGCAGTGGGCGTCCAGGTCGGAGTGAACGTTGGTGTATCAGTCGGCGTGGACGATGGCGGCGCGGTCGGCGTCGAAGTAGCTGTGCCCGTGGGCACAAGCGTAGCGGGCGTCAGCGGAGCCGGCGTAATCGTGGGCAGCGCGTTCACGGTCGACGTGGGGGTCGCCGTAGCCAACGGCGTTGCCGTACTCGTAGGAGTTCGAAGAGGAGTTTCGGTCGGGGTTGGCGTCCGAAGAGGCGTCAATGTCGCCGTTGCTGGACGTGTAACTGTGGGCGTCGCCGATTCACGCGGAGTAAGTGTCGGGGTGAACGTCGGCGTGTCGGTCGCAGGCGTACCCGTTGCCGTCGGAGTCACCGTTGGAGTCGGAGTGCTCGTCGCCGTCACCGTCGGCGATGAGGTCACGGTCGGGGTTGAGGTGAACGTGGTGGTATCCGTCTGCGTAGGAGTCGGAGTGTTGCTTGGCGTGGGCGTGAACGGTGTCGGCGTATTGGTCGGCGTGCGGCTGGACACGGGCGTCAGCGTGCTCGGAGGCGTTGTTGGCGTCGAGGTCGCGGTCGCTGGCCGGAGCGTCGGCGTGCGCGTAGGCGGCACTGGGGTGTCTGTTGGCGTATCGATTGGTGCGCTCGTGCGTACCGGCGTAAACGTGGACGTCGCCGTAGCCAGCGGCGGCAGCGTCGGCGTCGAGCTGGGCGGTACGAAAAAGAACGGAGCGGTCGGCGACGGCAGGGCAGGCGTACTAGTAGACATCGACGTTGCCGGCGCCGTTCCGTTTTGGAACGTAATCGGCGTCCGCGTAGATGTTGCCGTCGGGCGCGCTTGTGTAGCCTGCGCTGTGGGCGTTGCCACATGCGCTATCTCAATTGTTGCAGCGTCCTCTGGACTGTCTTGCGTCGATGCCAACGCCGCCTCGTCGGAGGCCGCCGCGATAACGACATCGTAGTCTAGTGGGGCAAGGTGGATATCGCGCGAGTCCGGCGAGTAGTCAGCTTCCAGACGCGAAGCGAGTTCTGTGTCGAGCCGCTCCGGCGCATCTCTGCGCAGCGCCAGCGCGGCGCTTGCGCTCGTGAGCACGATGCATCCGGCAACGATCACCAGGCCCGTGACCCACGAACCCACGCCGCGCCACATGCCTACGCAGCCTCGGCGAGCTGGGGACGCTCGGGTAGATGGAATCCTTTCAAGTTAGGATCGCTGCGGCGCTGCCGTTCCCAATTGGGTGTGAGGTATTCGAGCGCAGCGACGACGCGCGGATCGGCATGTCCGTCTTCCGCCTCGCGGTAGATGATCTCTAATGCTTCCTTCGCTGACAACCCGGCGCGGTATGGCCGGTCTGTGGTGAGGGCGTCGTAGATGTCCGACACGGACGCGATGCGTGCGATGATCGATATCTGCTCGCCTCTCATGCCAAACGGATAGCCGCTACCATCCAACTTCTCATGGTGCCCCCCAACGAACGCGATCACCTCAAGCGGCAGGTCCACGGCTTCGAGAATGTCCAGGCCGACGCGCGGGTGGCGCTCGATCAGCTCGCGCTCTTCCGCCGTCAGCTGGCTTTCCTTCAGCAGCACAGCGTCGCGCACGCCGATCTTCCCGATGTCGTGTAAATACCCGCCGATCTCGAGATGCTGGAGCTGTGACTGCGGCAGCCCGAGCCGCTCGCCGATCTGCACCGCCAGGTGACCGACACGCGCCGAGTGGCCCGCGGTATACGGATCGCGCGCGTCGATCGCGGCGGTCAGCGCCTTCACGGTCGACAGGTGCTGACGTTGCAAGCGGGCCGTCATCGCGTCGAACGACGTCGCGAGCACGCCGATCTCGTCGCCCGTCCGAACTCCGGAGCGCGCGGTCAGGTCCCCGGCGCTCACTTCGCGCGCGGTGCCTACCAGTCGTAGGAGCGGCGTCGTCAGGCTGCGCGCCAGCAACCAGCCCGTCACGAGAACGAGCGCTGTCGCCAGAGCGAACACAAGGCCCATTTGCCAGCGTGTGGACGAACCAGCGCTCAGGATGAACGACGACGGCAGCGCAATTGACACGATGCCTACGGTGCGGTCGCGGATAACAAGCGGGGCGTACAGGAGATCATAGCCGCGCCCGAAGAGCTCCTTTTGTTCGCGCAAGCCTGCCGGCGCGTCGAACTGGCTTAGCGTTCTGTCCGCCGGTGTAAGGTCAGCTTCGTCTGTGTTCGCGCCGTCCGCGAACGTCGTAGCGAGCGGCGCGCCGTTGAAATCATACACTGTGATGTCAGCGAGCGCTTCGCTCTTGCTCACCGGCAGCACAGAGTTCAGCGGTGTCCCGACAAGCACAACGCCCGCCAGCTTATCACTGGCGTACAGCGGGCCCGCGGTATAGAGCGCATAACCGTCGTTCGTCTCCACGATCTGCGCGAACTTATCGCCCAGCGAGTCGCTCTCGCCTGCAAGGACGCTCTTCGCGATCGACCATGTGCCGGGAGCGACAGCATCCTCTGGCATCCGTTCGTACTGGAGCGTTTGCGGATCGCTGAGCTGCATTCCCGCGACGCGCCGGCCAGCAGCGTCGAGCACCTCGACGAGATCCGCGCCATTGTTCGCCGCGATGGGCACGACGAGCTTGGCGATTAACAGCTCGTTGCCGGACTGCACTGACGCCGCGACGCCGTCAGTGAACGAGATCGCGCGCACGACCTCGAGATGCTTCCGTTCGCGCCGAACGATCGAGTCCGAGGTAACGCGAGACGCTTCGGCAAGCTGATTGTCGAAGCGCTCTTCCAGCGAGCCGGTGACTAGGCGCGTAGCAATGTAGGTACCCGCGGCTGCAAGCAGAATGGTCAGCACCAGATACGGCGCGATGATCTTCCAGCGAATGTGCCTCGCTGGATAAAGCAGCCGTCCCACTACCCATGAGCCAAGCGGAGTCGACCTAGGCATTCTACTTCCATATTCGGCCGATTTGATTCTGGAATGAGGGGAGGGGAAGCTGGCAGCAGTCGGCTGTCAGCTATCAGCCGTCAGCTATCTGATGTCGTTCATCGTTTCTCCGGCTCAGCGGCGCCGATGCTACACGGCTTAGAAATGAGGGAGCATCGGGCCGCCCAAATGTCACGCCGATAGCTGGCGGCGGATAGCCGATAGCTGAAAGCTGACAGCTAGTCGCTAGTGCGACTGCATCGTGCCGCGGGCGTCCAGGCCCACGTCCTGGATACGGATAAACTCCGGCGGCTTCTGCGGCGCGTCGACGACGCGGATCGCGTCCGGAGCGACCTCCCGGCAGGCGTCGCAGCGGATGCACCGCTCGTCGATGATCTTCCAGCCTTTGGCCTCCTGGACGATCGCCTCGGTCGGGCAGATCTCGGCAGCCTCCGGTAGCTTGTCGCTGCTTCCGAAGACCTCGTAGCGGATCAGGTCCTTGCAGACCTGTGCCCGGCAGCGCCCCTCAATGATGTGCTCGTCAATCTCCTCGCGAAAGTACTCCGCGCTTTTCAGCATGATCGTCGGTGAAGCCGAGCCGTGGACGCAGTTCGACCAGATGAGCGC